>JAATET010000014.1 GCA_015655545.1 Chthoniobacterales bacterium
CTCGAAGGCTTTGCCGTGCAGGCCGGGCAGGATGTCGGCGATGATGTCCTCGGGATCTTCGCCGCGGGGATTGTCGGAAGTGACAATCGTGTAGTCGGCGAGCTGCCCGGCGGCGCGCGCCATCAAAGGGCGCTTCGCGCGGTCCCGATCGCCGCCGCATCCGAAGACAACGAGCAGCCGCCGGGGCCGTAGATCGCGAAGCGTGCTCAGGACGTTGGTTAAGGCGTCGTCCGTATGAGCATAATCGACGTAAACGGAAAAGTTGCGGCGCGCGGGCACGCGCTCGAGGCGTCCGGGGACCTGCGGCGCTTCGGCGATCGCTTTGACGGCGGCGCGGAGTTCCAGGCCGAGAGCCGAAGCGGCGGCGAGCGCGGCGAGGGAGTTGTAAACGTTGAAGCGGCCGATGAGCGGGAGGCGGACGAGGTATTGGCGGCCTTTGGCGTCGAGCTGGTATTGCGTGCCGTGGATGTCGGAGCGCGGGTCGATGGCGCGGAAATCGGCATGCACGCCGAGGCCGTAGGTGATGGGTTTCACCGCTTTCGGGAAGCGCTCGAGCAGGCGCAGGCCGTAGCGGTCGTCGAGGTTGACGATGGCTTTGCCGCGCTTGGTTTTCTGCTCGAACATCGTCTCGAACAGCGCCGCCTTCGCGTCGAAATAGGCGTCCATCGTCCGGTGATAATCGAGATGGTCCTGCGTGAGGTTCGTGAAGATCGCGGCGTCCCATTCGATGCCGCGGACACGCTGCTGGACGAGTGCGTGGCTGGAGACTTCCATCGCGACGGAGCGATTTGCGGAATTCACCATGCGCGCGAGCAGGTCCTGCACGTCGGCGGATTCGGGCGTGGTGCGCGCCGCGGGCAGGGTTTCTTCGCCGACGATGTAGCGGATCGTGCCGAGCAGGCCGCAGCGCAGGTGCGCGGAGTCGAGCAGATGCTTCGTGAGGAAGGCGGTGGTCGTCTTGCCGTTTGTGCCGGTGATGCCGACGCAGCGGAGCTTCGCGGCGGGATGGCCGTGGAAAGTGCGGGCGATTTCGGCCATCGCGATCCGGACATCGGGCACGATCGCTACCGGCACGGAGCAGCCGGAGATCGGCGTGGCGGAGACGATCGCGGAGGCGCCGCGAGCGACGGCGGCGGCGGCGAATTTCGCACCGTCGGCTTTTTCGCCGGGCACTGCAAAAAACAGCGAGCCCGCCGCGGCGCGACGGGAGTCGTAGGAGAGCGTGTCGATGGCGACGGAGTCCGCGCCGGGCGGGGCGTGCATGCCGGCGTCGGTGAGCAGCTTTTTGAGATTCCGGCTCATCGGCGTGCCTCCTCTTTTTTTTCGTCGCGGGAAGCGACCTCGGTGAGCGGTTCCGCGCGCATCGTGGGCTGGAGATCGAGATAGCGGGCGGCGCGGGCGGCGATGCGCGCGAAGATCGGAGCGGAGACCAGGCCGCCGTAGTTCAAGTTCGAGGGCAGGTTCGCGTCATCGATCATCACGATGCCGACGAATGCGGGATCCTCGGCGGGCATGTAGCCGCAGAAGGATACGAGATATTTCATCTCGTAGTAACCGCCGCCGGGCTTGGGAATCTGGGCGGTGCCGGTTTTTCCGGCGACGCGATAGCCGGGGACGGCGGCCTGGGGGGCGGTGCCGACGGCGCTGACGACATCGGCCAGCGCGGCGTTCACGATCGCGGCGGTTTCTGGATTGATGACCTGGCGGATGACGGAGGGCTGGAATTCCTTGATCACCTTGCTACTGCTGTCGGAGAGCGACTTGATGATGTGCGGCGCCATGAGCTTGCCGCCGTTTGCTATGACGCCCATGGCCATGACGGTTTGCAAAGGCGTGACCGCGACCGATTGGCCCATCGGCATGCGAGTGATCGTGACTTTGTCCCATTGCGAAGGCGGATGCGCGACGCCGGGAATTTCGCCGGGAAGCTCGATGCCGGTGCGCTCGCCGAAGCCGAAGCGCTTCACGTATTCGTAGAATGTCGTGTCGCCCATGCGCATCGCGAGTTTGGCGGCGCCGATGTTCGAGGATTTCTCGAGGATGTCGTGGACGGTGAGCAGGCCGTAGTGGTGCGTGTCCCGAAGGACGCGGCCGCCGTAGCTGAATGCTCCATTTTCGCAATCCAGGCGGGTCTCGGTGTCGACGATGCCTTCGTTGAGCGCGCCGGAGGAGGCGACAATCTTGAACGTGGAGCCGGGCTCGAACATGTCGATGACGGCATGATTTTTCATCTGTTCGGGCTGCGCCTCGGCGATTTTATCCGGCTCGAAATTCGGCCGGCTGGCCATGGCGAGAACTTCCCCGGTTTTGGGATTCACGAGGATGGCGATGGCGTTCTTGGGCTTGTATTGCTTCACCGCGGCGTCGAGCTCGTCCTCGACGATGGATTGGAGGCCCATGTCGATCGTAAGCGTGACATTGAGACCGTCGCGGGGCTCGCGTTCCTGTCCGCGATAAACGACGATTTCGCGGCCGGCGCGATCGTGCTCGGTGAAGCGGAATCCATCCTGCCCGGCGAGGTAATCTTCCATCGAAGCTTCGACGCCCTGGATGCCGTGGCGCTCGTGATCGAGGAAGCCGACGACGTGGCAGAGCATGGAGGCGTTGGGATGCACGCGTTCGAAGTCGGGCGTGAAATTGATGCCGCGCAGCTTCTTTTCGCCGAGGGCGCGCTCGAGTTCGAAAGCGGTCTCCGCGGGCAGCCCACGCTGGACGACGACATATTTGCTGGGCGTCGTGAGTTTTTTTTCCAGGGCATCGACGTCCAGCTTGAGGAAGGGAGCGGCGATCTCGGCGATGGCGCGCGGATGCTCGATGTGGGAGCCGTCGGCGATGACGGTGCGCACGGGGGCGTTGTCGGCGAGGATTTCGCCGTTGCGGTCGTAGATCAATCCGCGCCGCGCGTAGATGGGCTGGCGGAAGGAATTTTTCTGCGCGGCGATCTCGGAATATTCCTCATGCCGGCCGACGCTGATGTCGATCAGACGGACCGAGAAGCCCGTGAAGATGAGGCCGAGGAACCCACTGGCAAGTGCGATTCGGGTCCGGGCATTCCACCTCACGGAAGCAATCTTGGGTTGGCCGCGACGGCGCGGGCCATGTTATCCGCATTGTCGATCGCCGGTGGCGTAAGGCGGGCAATGGCCGTGGGAGCCACGGGGACCATCGCGATGAATCCGGACTCGAGCTTGCTGCGCAGGGTCATGCGCGAGGAAAGACTGGCGATGCGGCTCTGGTAGTCCTGATTGCGGGCGCGGAATTCCTTGATCTCGCTCTCGGTTTTGCGCACGCGTTCGCCGAGATCGTGCTGCGTGTTTTTGAGCGAGACGTAGCAAATGCCGGCGGCACCCGCGACGAGGGCGAGAGCGAGATAGAGCAGGACGCGCGAGAGTTGAAGCGGATTGATGGCGCGGGTGCGGGGACGATTCAGCGTGGCGTTCATGGCTTTTTAGGTGCGCTCGACGATGCGAAGTTTGGCGCTGCGGGCGCGTGGGTTGGCGGCGGTTTCCTCGGGCGAGGGATCGATGGGATGCGGTGTGAGAAGGCGGAAAATGCGGTCCGGATTTTTCTTGGGCTCGGGCCATTCCGGGCGGTCGATCCATTCGGAGCTGCGGTGCTTGAAGTAACGCTTCACGATGCGGTCTTCGAGCGAATGGAAGGTGATCACTCCGAAGCGCGCGCCGCGTGCGAGCCGGGCGCTGATGGCGTCGAGCCCGCGCTGGAGCGAGCCGAGTTCGTCGTTCACCGCGATGCGCAGAGCCTGGAAAACGCGGGTCGCCGGATGACGGCGGCCGGTGCGTGGGATGACGTCGCTGACGGCGGCGGCGAGCTGGCCGGTGGTCTCGAAGGGGCGTGCGTGACGCAGATTCACGAGGTGGGAAACGATGCGCACGGCGGAATTTTCCTCTCCATATTCGCGGAGAATGCGCACGAGCTCCTCGGGAGACTCTTGATTGACGAAATTGGCGGCGGTGCGCGCCACGTCCGTGCCCATGCGCATGTCGAGCGGGCCGTCATGCATGAGCGAGAATCCGCGGGTGGCCGTGTCGAGCTGGTGCGAGGAGACGCCGATGTCGATGAGCGCGCCGCCAATGGTGTCGATGCCGAGCGCGTCGAGCACGGCGGCGGTATCGGCGTAGTTGGCTTGTCGCAAGGTGAGCCGATGGGCGTAGGATGCGAGCCGCTCTCCGGCGTGGGCGAGGGCGTCGGCGTCGCGATCGAGGCCGATCACGCGGGCTCCGGCCTGGAGGAATCGCTCGGAATGGCCGCCGCCGCCGAGCGTGCCATCGAGAAAAAGAATGCCGGGCGCGGGTCGCAGAAAAGCGACGACCTCCTCGGCGAGGACGGGAATGTGATAGTCCATGCAGCCGGGTGCGGGCTCAGAGTTTTCCAAAAGCAGGTCGAGGGGGTCTTCGAAGTCCAAGCAGTTCATAAGCGTTGCGTGGTTTGAGTTTGATGACGGCGGCGCCTTCGGGCTGGCCATTGGCGTCTTTCGCGGGGGTGAACCCGCAGAAAAACTTCCGGCCAGCTTTATTCATGCGCCGTGTCCTCTCATTCGGTGAAGTTCTCCATTTTGCCTCGGCTAATAGCCCAGCGCCTCCAGCGCCTTGCGGCTTTCCTCGCTGAGTTCCGTCTCCGGTTCCGAACCGCTCGACCATTTCTCGGCGTCCCAAACCTCGAAGCTGTTTTTCACGCCGGCGAACGTGATGTTCGCCGAAAGTCCCACTTCCTTGCAAAAATCGTCCGGAATCAGGATGCGTCCTTGTTTGTCGGGCTCGATGCGCCGGGCGGGAGCGAAGATTTTGCGCATGATCTTGCGCCATTCCCCGTCGGGAACCTTCGCTTTGAGCGTTTCCTCCTGGGCTGCGAATTCGGCGGCGGGAATCACATTCAGGTAACTGCCGTTCTGGGCCGGAAGCATGTAGAGAACCTCCCCTTCTTCGCCGAGCCACTCGGAGGGCACCGTTGCGCGGTTCTTCGCATCCATCGAGCGATGGAACGTCCCCACGTAAATTCCGGTTGTTGAATCCCTCGACATGTTGATTTAGGGTTTACATACCACAAAGCACCACTTCGCCCCACTTTTCACCACAACGGCGAAATTCCGTCAAGAAAAAGTGTCCGGATTCCTCAAACGGAGGGCGTGGTGCCGCGCCGCAACCGGACGGCGCGAAGCTTCCAGTTTGGACGCGGAAAAGTTGGGCTGGCGACGAATGAGCTTGGCTTCGAAGGCCTTCAGCTCGGGCTTTCCGGGCGTCTAAACGTCCTTCGGGCGGTAGACGATGATCCCGATATGGTCGCTCGAGCGTTTCACGTATTGGGAGATGCGATCATCGAGGACGACTTTGCGGCCGCGCGAGCGATTCGACGTGGCATGCAGGAAGTGCATGCCGTCCGGCTTTTTCACGACCATGCCGACATGCGACGTGTAGCCGGAGCGGTCGGCGGAGGCGATGGCGACGATGTCGCCGTTGCGCAGGTATTTTTCCGAGGCGGCGACGCGTGATTTCGGAATGTAATAGACAGGAAGATTCGAAACCCGCTGCTGCACCAGGGCCATGCCGGGCAGGAGGTTTTTATTATGCACGAGGTAGCGGTAGTCGCGCCAGGCGGAGGTCATTTCGGTGATGTTGCGGTGGATTGGCACGCCGCCGATCTCCCGGGTCGGATTCGTCGAGAGGCCGCGGCGGGTATTGTCCGCGAAAACCTCCTCGAGAAAGTGCATGCGCGAGAGGTAGCTGCCGGTGCAGCGGCCGCCGCGGTAGCGCTCGAGCTCGATGTAGGCGAGGAGATCCCGCGGCGTGGCGCCCACGGGCTTCTGCTTGATCATGCGGGCGAAGGCGAGCGAGATCTCGTAGAATGTCCAGCAGTCCACGCCGTTGAGATTCACCGACGGCGCTTCGATGTGGTCGTCGATCTCGAGCGTGTAATTCACGTAGGGCGTGCCGAGCAGCGCCATGCCGACGCGGGCGGTGCGCTCGCCGATGGGCAGTGCGCGCCAGTTTTCCTCCTGGGCCTGGACGACGAGGCGGTTGAATTTCGCCGTGCCCTTGAAGGTGGTGGAAAGAGGCAGCTGGGCAGCCCCGGCCGCCGGGATCAGCAAGGCAATCATCGCGGTGGTGACGGAGCGCAGGGAGAGCGGCATGGGTGCATTGTAGCACAGTCCGTGCGCGCGCAAATTCGCTTTACTCGCGGGATCGTCCCGGGGAAGTTCGCGGCATGTCGCTGTTCTCGAAAAGCCTGGCCCTGGCACTCATGGCGGCAATGATCTGCGGATGCTGCTGCATGGATTAAAGGCAAAACGGCTGCTCCTGCCGTCTGATGTGGGTTGCAAATGATCGCGGTATTGAGATCATGAGACGGTCAAATGAGATATTTTGCTCCTAACGCTCCTCGTCGTTGTCGCCGCCTGGTATTTTTTGGTAAGGACCGACTCGACTCCGGCCAACGACGGGCACGTCGTAAAAGCCAGTCCGGAGCAGCAGTGGCAAGCGCTGCTCGCGGAAAGCCCCGTCGATGGAGCGCGGCTGGCGGCGCTGTGCTCGTCCTATCCCCAACTGGGCGCAAAGCTTCTAAACGGCGTGCAGATCAAGATCACGGGAACGGTGGCCGAAGTGCGGGCGAGCGGGATGGAAGGCCGGCGGGCAAATGTAATGCTCATGAGCAACACGCCGCGAAAAGTCGTGCTCGTCTGCGACCTCGATCAATACAGCGGCCCGGGCGTGAATTTTCGGTATTTGGGAAAATTCCAAGGCGTGGGGACGGAACTGCTCTACTTGCTGGAGAAGGATCACTCTCTGACCAAAAAAGTCGTCACCACACAGGGAGAGGAAATCAGCCAGTTCTGCTCATTACAAAGCATGGGAGCTTCCTTGATTCAATTTCAGATGGTCAACGGCCCGGAGTGGGCGCACGCAGAGACCAACGAACATAACCGCTAGCTTGAAAAATCGCGTCTCGCTCCGATCGCAGCGACGGGGTTGGTTTCCCGCCTTGAAGGCTGCTCTGTCTATCGGCATTGGTTGAACCCGAACATTTCACACGGCCTGCCTGCGCCGTCTTCGCACGATGCCTTCCAAGTTTCCCTACCGCACGCGCCGGACGATCAAGCCCGCCCAGATGGAGAGCGCGCGTCCCGTTTCTGGCGAACTGTTGCGTGAGATTCTCGAGGATGCACATTGGGCGCCCACGCATGGACTCACGCAGCCGTGGCGGTTTCATGTTTTCATCGCCGCGGCGCGAGACCGACTCGCCGATGGGCTGGAGTCCTTGTATGACGAGTGCACCGCGCCCGCCGACCGTAAGCCGGACAAGCGTGCCAAGCTGCGGGCCAATGTGCGGGGCGCCCCCGTTGCCATCGCCGTGGCCGCGCGCATCGAGCCCGGCGGCAAGATCAGCGAGCTCGACGAAATCTCCGCCACCGCTTGCGCCGTGCAGAATCTGCTGCTCTCCGCGCATCAGCGCGGGCTGGGGACATTCTGGAGCACGCCGCCGGTCGCCTGTTCCCGGGAATTCGCCGTCTGGCTCGGTCTCGACGCCACGCATCGCTGCATGGGCATCGTCTATCTCGGTTATCCGCAGGAAGGCACGCGGCCCGCATCCAGCCGCCTGCCGCTCAGTGAGCGGACGATTTTTTACACCGAATAAAATCCATTTCCTTCCAACGCATAGAAATTAGGCCCATAAAGACACGTTGCGAGAGGACTTGGCGGCGGTGAAAATTAGCTTAGGAGTTGGAAAATGCGCAAAGTCGGACGCCTCTTAAGTTAGTAGTTGTAATTTAACGGGGTTTATTTAAGGGTCGCGGCGATGAAGATGGCCTTTTCCAGAGTGCTGACAGTGTTTCTCGTTTCCATCGCCTTGGGTGCATGGGCGGCTCCGCCGGCCAGCGTGCAGATCACGGTGCAGATCAAGCGCGAGAAAGAGTCGGAAGTGAACAATGGGCAGGACAATACCGCAGCGGTAAAGACGGAGAAGGTCTCCTATGCCTTGACGCTCAAAAACGTCTCCTTTCACGACCTGCCGGACCTAAAGCTTAACTCTTCCTCCAGCAACCTGCCGGACTGGACGGTGGAATATATCTTTTTCGTCGAACGTCAAAAACTCGGCGAGAAAAAGACCAGCGTTCCCGATGTGCAGCGGATTTTCGGCCTGGCGAAGCTGGATACATTGAAGTCGCAGGCTTCGACAAGCGTGACGACGAAAACGATCTTGCTGAAGACCTCGAATCTGGTCGGTGCTTACCATTATGAGAACGGCGGACGCATCAAAGCCGAGGATTCGATCGCGGGGTTTTGGGTGCGAGTCATGCAGGATGGGACGGTGTTGGGGGAGTATAGGATGCCATCGTCGGTCGCCCAACGAGGCTGGGAGAAGGAGTGAACTAGGGCTGCGGATGCATGGCAGCAGGAAGGGCTTTCTCTATTGCAAATTGCGGTATCGGCATGGCGGGAGCTGTTTGAGCCATCGATGGGCGGTGTGGAAGGCTCGGGCACGGATGGAGTCATGACCGTTAATCTCATCGGACTCGCAGCGGTCGTCTCGAGCGTGGCGGCGTTTGTGCTCACCTGGAATTTCGCGAAGGAGCGATCAAGACGTGTAAAGGTGACGTTGGTCCTGCTCTCGACGCTGTCCGCTTTCCGGAAGCGTTACGACTTTACGGGCGTTCCCCTATCGCTCCCGAAGCAATAGGGGAGGCGATCCTCAGACGGCCGCAGGAGTGTGCGCCTCGGATGGCGACTCGATCACGGCGGCGGGCTTTTTCCGGCGGCCGAATTTCATCACGGCGACGTAGAAGACGGGTGTGAGGAAGAGGCCGAAGAGCGTGACGCCGATCATGCCGCTGAACACGGCGATGCCCATGGCCTGCCGCATTTCGGAGCCGGCGCCGCTGGAGACGACCAGGGGGAAGACGCCGGCGATGAAGGCGATGGACGTCATGAGGATCGGGCGCAGGCGCAGGCGGCACGCCTCGATGACGGCGTCCACATGCGACAAACCCTCGTCCTCCTTCTGCTTGGCGAACTCGACGATGAGGATGGCGTTTTTGCACGCGAGGCCGACGAGCACGATGAGGCCGATCTGCGTGAAGATGTTGTTGTCGCCCGCGCCGGACCATTGGATTTTCAACCATACGCCGGTGATGGCGCAGAGCAGGCACATGGGGACGATCAAAATGATCGCGAGGGGCATGCGGAAGCTCTCGTAGAGCGCGGCGAGCACGAGAAAGACGAGCAGGATGCACAGCGGGTAGATATACATCGCGGTGTCGCCGGCGAGGATGCGCTGATACGTCAGATCGGTCCATTCCATGGTCATGCCGGGAGGGAGGTTGTCCTCGGCGAGCTTCGTCATCGCGGCTTCGGCCTGGCCGGAGCTGTAGCCGGGCGCGGGGCCGCCGTTGATCTCGGCGGCGGGGTAGCCGTTGTAGCGCATGGCGCGATCGGGGCCGTGGGTTTCCTTGACATTGATCAGGGCGCCGAGCGGCACCATCTGGCCGGCGGCGTTGCGGGTCTTCAGGCGGGCGATGTCCTCGGGCCGCTCGCGGAATTTCGACTCCGCCTGGGCGATGACCTGGAAGGTGCGGCCGAAGCGGTTGAAGTCGTTCACGTAGAGCGAGCCGAGATAGACCTGCATGGTCTCGAAAAGATTTTGCAACGGCACGCCCTGCGCCTTGGCTTTTACGCGATCGATATTCGCATCGAGCTGCGGGACGTTGACCGTGAACATCGAGAACATGCCGCCCATGCCCGGTGTCGTCATGCCTTTGCCGGTGAGGGTCTGGATGCTCTTGAACAGGGCGTCGTAGCCAAGGTCCGCGCGGTCCTCGATGTAGGTCTTGAAGCCGCCGATCTGGCCGAGGCCCATGACGGGTGGAGGCGGCACGCACATGATGAACGCCTCCTGAATGGAGCTGAGTTTTTGGTTGAGCGCGCCGGTGATCGCGGGACCGCTGAGGTCGGCGGTGCGGCGCTCCTCGAAGGGCTTGAGACAGAAGAAAACGATGCCGGAGTTCGAGGCGACGCTAAAGCCGCTGATGCTCAGGCCGGGAAAGGCGACGGCGGATTCCACGCCAGGCTGCTCCAGACCGATCTTGCTCATGCGCTCGATGACTTTTTGCGTGCGATCGATGGACGAGCCATCGGGCAGCTGCGCGAAGGCGACGAGGTATTGCTTGTCCTGCGTGGGCACGAAGCCGGTCGGGACTTTTTGGAATCCGAAGCCGGTGAGGAAGACGAGGCCGGCGTAAACGACCAGGGCGATGACACCCTTGCGCAGGATGCCGGCGACGCCGTGGCCGTATTTCTGGCCGGCCCAGGCGAAGGCGCGGTTGAACGGCCGGAAGAACCAGCCGAACGCGAAGTCCATGCCGCGAGCGAGGGCGTCCTTCGGCGCGTGGTGGTCCTTGAGGAGCAGCGCACTGAGGGCGGGCGAGAGCGTGAGGGAATTGAAGGCGGAGATGACGGTGGAGATCGCGATCGTGATGGCGAACTGCTTGTAGAACTGCCCGGTGAGTCCGCTGATGAACGCCGTCGGCACGAACACCGCGCAGAGCACGAGCGCGGTCGCGATGATCGGGCCGGTGACTTCGCGCATCGCCTGCTCGGTGGCCTTGATTGGGCTGAGGCCGTTCGAGATGTTGCGTTCGACGTTTTCGACCACGACGATGGCGTCGTC
>JAATET010000025.1 GCA_015655545.1 Chthoniobacterales bacterium
CATCCTCCACGGGCGGCCGGGTCATGAGGGAGCGCGTGGCTTCGAGCCAGCCGGCGGGCGGGCGGAAATCTGCGGCGGCGGCGCTTTCAGACAGGCGGGTGAGGTGTTCGTCGGCCAGCAGCGGGGCGCCGTTGCGAATGGCGATGGTCTCGAAAACGGACATGCCGTAGCGGAAGCCCCGGTCGGAGAGCGGGAGACCGGCGTTGGCGATGAAACCGGTGGGGCCGAGCAGATACGCGCAGGTCATGCCGCCGACGGAGGGAAGAGGGTCCGACGAGAGTCCGAAAGCGATCCCTGCGTCGGGAGCGGGAGGACGCTCATGCGGTTATTCGTCGTCTTCGTCGGCGCCGAGCTGGCCGTTTCGCTCGAGGCGCTTGCGGAGCGTGGCGCGAGTGATGCCGAGGAGGCGGGCGGCTTGCACCTGGTTGTTGCCGGTGCGCTGCATGGCCTTGAAGGTGAATTCCCGCTCGAGCCAGGGCAAAAGTTGAACCGCTTCGTCGGTGGCGGCGGTCTCGAAGAGCGTGTTGATCGCGGCGTCGATGGTGAGCGGCGTCGTGGGCACGTGGGCGAAGGTTTGCGCGGCGGCAGAGATGGCGGGGGCCTCGGGCACGGGCCGGTCGATGGGCGCGGCCTGGCCGAGGGGAATGTCCTTGGGGAGGAGCACGTCGCCTTGGGCGAGCACGGCGGCGCGCTGCATGGTGTTTTCCAATTCGCGGACGTTGCCGGGCCACGGGTAGGCTTCGAGCGCGCGGACGGCTTCCTCGGAGAGTTTGAGGAGCGGGCGGTGGCGCGCGCTGGCGAGTTTTTGGAGAAAGTATTCGGCGAGAAGCTGGATGTCTTCCTTGCGGGCGCGGAGCGGCGGGAGGTGCACGCGGACGACGTTCAGACGGTAGAACAAATCCTCGCGGAAGGTGCGTTTGACGATCTCGTCCTCGAGATTTTTGTTCGTGGCGCAGACGATGCGCACGTCGGTGTGGATGGTCTCGTTGCCGCCGACGCGGGAGAATTCGCCCTCCTGCAGCACGCGCAGGAGTTTGCTCTGCGTGGTGAGCGGCATCTCGCCGATCTCGTCGAGGAAGAGCGTGCCCTTGTCGCATTGCTCGAAGCGGCCGATGCGCTGGTTGTGCGCGCCGGTGAAGGCGCCGCGCTCGTGGCCGAAGAGCTCGCTCTCGAGCAGGGCCTCGGGAATGGCGGCGCAATTGATCGCAAGAAATGCGCGGCCGCTGCGCTGGCTGTAGTGGTGCAGCGCGCGGGCGACGAGCTCCTTGCCGGAGCCGCTCTCGCCGGTGATCATGACGGGCGCCTCGCTGGCGGCGACGCGGCCGATCATCTTGAAGACCTGCTGCATGGCCTCGCTCTTGCCGACGATCTCGTCCTTGTGCTCGTCGACGGTGAGCACGGGTTTGAATGGCGAGGCGGCCTGCATCTCGGCGCGTTCCTTGAGGGCGGAATCGACGATGAGTTTGATGTTGAAGGGCAGCTGCTCTTTGCGGACGAAGTCGAACGCGCCGAGCTTCATCGACTCGATGACGCCCTGGTTGCTGCCGTAGCCGCTGGTGATGATGACCATGGCGTTCGGAGTCTGCTTGCGAATGCGCGCGAGCAGCTCGAGGCCGCTCGAGGGATGGAGGTGCATCTCGGCGAGGACCAGATCGGGATTTTCAATTCCGAAGGTTTTGAAGGCGGTGTCGGACGCGGTCTCGGTGAGCACGCGCACTTCGGGAGTCTCGAGCTGGTGCTTTGCCCACTCTAGGAAGTCGGTCTCGCGATCGACGATGAGGATGGTGGTCGGTTTGGCTTTGGGCATCGGGTGTCGGGAATTTTAAATGCCGCCGTAGCGGCGCTGGCGCTTGCTGTAGTCGTCGATGGCGGCAAAAAGATCCGCCTTCGTGAAGTCGGGCCAGAGTTTTGGAGTGACGTGAATCTCCGTGTAGCTGAGCTGCCAGAGGAGAAAATTCGAGAGCCGCAGCTCGCCGGAGGTGCGGATGAGCAGGTCGGGGTCGGGCACGTCGCTCGTGTAAAGATGCGCGCTGATGAACTCAGGCGTGACGTCTTCCTCGCGCACGCGGCCGGCGGCGGTCTCGCGGACGATCTCGCGCACGGCGTCGACGATCTCGGTGCGTCCGCTGTAGCTGAGGGCGAGGGTGAGGATGAGCCGGTCGTTGCCGGCGGTGGCGGTGATGGCACGGTCGAGCCGCTTGCGGCAGGGCGCGGGAAGCTCGTCGAGGCGGCCGATGGCGCGGAGCTGGACGCCTTTTTCGAGCATTTCGTTCGTCTTTTGATCGAGGAATCGCTCGAGGAGCATCATGAGGCCGGTGACCTCGGCGGCGGGGCGTTTCCAGTTTTCCGACGAGAAGGCGTAGAGCGTGAGATATTTCACGCCGGCGTCGCGGCAGCCTTCCACGCATTCGCCGACGGATTTGCTCCCCTGCTCGTGGCCTTTCAATCGAGGGAGTCCGCGGTTTTGCGCCCAGCGGCCGTTGCCATCCATGATGACGGCGACGTGCCGGGGAATCGAATTCTCGATTTTCGATTTCCAAGGTCGTCACGGCTAGAGGCGAATGGTCTGGTCGCGGCCGGGGCCGACGCTGACGATGGAGAGCTTCGTGCCGATGAGGCTGGCGAGCGTCTCGACGTAGCGGCGGGCGTTCGGCGGGAGATCCTTGTATTTGCGGGCGTTTTCGGTGGAGGTCATCCAGCCGGGGAACTCGGTGTAAATCGGCGTGCAGCGCTCGACTTCGTCGCATTGCGTGGGAAGGACGGTGATCTTTTTGCCGTCGAGCTTGTAGGCGGTGCAGACCTTGATTTTTTCCACGCCGTCGAGGCCGTCGAGATTCGTGATCGCGAGCTGGTCGATGCCGTTCACCATGTTTGCGTAGCGGACGGCGACGGCGTCGAACCAGCCGCAGCGGCGGGCGCGGCCGGTGGTGGCGCCGAATTCGCGGCCCATCTCGTGCAGGCGGTCGCCGAGACCGGCATCCTCGGTGGGAAACGGACCTTCGCCGACGCGGGTGGTGTAGGCTTTGATGACGCCGAGGACGTTATCCATGCGGTGCGGCGGCACGCCGGAGCCGGTGCAGGCGCCGCCGGCGGTGGTGTTCGAGCTGGTGACGAAGGGATAGGTGCCGTGGTCGATGTCGAGGAAGGTGCCTTGCGCGCCTTCGAAGAGCATTTTTTTGCCCTTCGCGATGGCGTCGTGGAGATAGACGACGGTGTTCGTGACGAAGGGCCGCAGCACTTCCGCGGCGGCGAGATAGGCTTGCCCGACTTTCCGGGCGTCGATCGGCTTTGCGCCGAGGCTCTTCAGCACGGCATTATTTTCCTTCATGCGCGCCTTCAGCTTGGCCTGGAAAAGCTCGGTGTTCATGAGGTCGGCGAGGCGGATGCCGGTGCGGGCCGCCTTATCGCCGTAGGCCGGGCCGATGCCGCGCTTCGTGGTGCCGATTTTGTTTTTGCCCTTGAGCGCCTCGCGCTGCTCGTCGAGGGCGCGGTGATACGGCATCACGAGGTGGGCGCCTCCGCTGATGAGCAGGTTTTTGGCGACTTTGACGCCTCGGGCGCGCAGGCCGTCGATCTCGCCGACGAGGGCGATCGGGTCGAGCACGACGCCGTTGCCGATCACGCAGACCTTGCCGCGGCGCAAAATGCCCGAGGGAATGAGGTGCAGGACGTATTTGTCGCCGCCAAGGACAATCGTGTGGCCGGCATTGTTGCCGCCCTGGCTGCGGACGACGATATCGGCGTCGTCCGTGAGATAGTCGATGATCTTGCCTTTGCCCTCGTCGCCCCATTGGGCGCCTACCAGAATCGTGTTTGCCATGCTGCGTCTGCTGTCGAAATTTTCACAAAATTTTGGGTCGGATCCGGGAGGAGCTGTTCAGAATTGACCACGTTCGAAGGTTCGACAAGGAGAGACAAGAACAAATCGATGCGATTTGACGTCAGTCGTGAGGAAGCGCATGATGCGCCTCCGTGAAAAGCGCGCAAATGGTTTCCAAGGCGGGTGCCTACCTGGTTCGAGCCACGCGTCTGCTTTGCCCGGTGTGTGGCAAAACGCCCATTTTTCCGCGCGCGCTTACGGTTCGGCGGCTGTGGGATTGGTTCACGCCTTTCGATGGCTGCCCGCGTTGTGGATATGCCTTCGAGCGCGAGCCAGGCTATTTTTTGATGGCGATCTGGGCCATCAACTGCGGTTCCGGCAGTCTTCTGGGGCTGATCACCTGTCTCGTGCTCGCGCTGAACTTCGAACTCCCGCTTTACATGCTGCTGCCGGCGGTGCTCCTCCCGGCGGCAGCGTTCAACGTGCTTTTCGTCCGCCACTCGAAGGCCTATTTCATCGCGCTCGACCACCTGCTCGATCCGCATGAACGTGGCGGAGGAGACGATCGCGGCAATCAAGCACTCGATCCCGATCCCGATCCGACACAGCCTTGCGAAACGGCGACGCCGGTGCGATAAGCGCGCGCTTCATGGCACGTTCCTGGAAGTGGTTGGTCGCAATGGGAGTAATGTGCGCGCTTGCGGCTTGCGATTCTGGCCCCGCCGCGCTCGAGGATACCGGCAAGCCGGTGGACCGCGCGCAATTCGCCGGTCCGGAAACCAACCTTAAAATCGACCTTCCCGGCGCGCAGAGCGAAGCGAGCCTCGTGCGTCTTCGAGACGGCTCCATCGGCTACGTCGTGAAACGGCCCGGTGCCGGCACCGATCGGCTGCTTAGCCCGGCGCAGTTTGCGGAGCTTGTTTACCATGCACGGAGCAACCGCGGCTGGGTCGAGAAGCTGCTGAATATCACCAGCCCCGCCGGGATGGCGTGGGTATCGATCGGACTGCTTGGCCAGCTGATCTTCACGGGACGCATGCTCGTGCAATGGGTGGCCAGCGAGCGTTCGAAGCGATCGGTCATACCGGTGGCATTTTGGTGGATGAGCCTCGGCGGCGCGGTGATGCTGGTCGTCTATTTCGTCTGGCGGCGAGATATCGTCGGCGTCGTCGGGCAGGGGACGGGCCTGTTCATCTACGCGCGAAATCTCGTGCTCATTCGGCGCTCCCGCGGCGCATAGGCAGAATTTATGCTGCCGAATTTGAGATCGACATTTTTCTCTCTTTCTGGAATTCTTTTGCAATGAAAATGCAGATAGGTGCTTTTGGATTATTGGTTTTCCTCGCCTTTACAGATGTCAGTTTTGCTGCCAAGGAGCCTTCGAAAATCTCGGCTTATGCAGGTAACTATAATGGAACAGTGACGCTTATCGGAAGCGGGCTGGCTTATGGCGGAACGGCCAATGGAAAATTTGCCGCCTCCAAGAAGAAGAAAAATGGATCACTGAGCCTGACGAGCTTCATCTCGAGTGGAAGTGACAGCGGAGTGCTGGCGGAGAATTTCACCGTTCGCAATCGCACGCTCTTTTACACTTTCAACCTGGCCGGAAACAGTGGCTCAGGCGTCGGAACCGTTAACGTCAGCAAAAACGTGATTTCCTATTTGGTCAACTTTTCATTCCTCAGCCAGACTTATACCGTGCAGGGAACGATTCGCCAAAATAAGCGGGGGTTACAGATATCGGAAATTCTCTCCGCCACCAGCGGATCGGCTCAGATTACCTATTCACTGAAGCGTCGCGGCAAATAATCGCGAAACGCCGCCTCTTCGCTGAAGATTTCCGCAGCAAGCTTGCAATTTCTGCATGGACAATCAGGCGGAAATTTTGCAAAAATCCGTCATGCACAAGCGAATCTGGGCGGTAACGTTGGCGGTTTTTCTTTCGATTCATGGCATTGGCAATGCCGCGAAAAAGCCTTCGAAACTTTCGGAGTTCGTGGGTGATTACAGTGGGACGATGATTCTTAGTTCCAGCGGAACGGCCGCCGTGGGGACGGCCCAGGGGCACATTTCGGCGTCGAAGAAAAAGGAGACAGGGACTATCAGCCTGAGTTCGGTGCTCACTGCCAGCAGCACTACCATCATATGGGCAGAAACCTACGGCCTCCGAAACAAATCCCTGACCTACCTCCTGAATGCGTCGGGAACAATTGGCTCCGGCTCCGGCCGCGCCGGGGTCAGCAAGAAGGCAATCAATTTTTCGGGAACCTTCGTGGTCGGCTCCACCGTTTTTTCGTTTTCGGGAACTCTCCGAAAATCCGGGCGCAGCATTCATATCTCGGAGACGCTGATCAGCACCGGGGCGACAATTGTCGTCACCTACGATCTCAAGAAACGCGGTAAAAAATAACCAGCGGCCCGGGCTACCGAATGGCGGTCTGGCGCAGGGCCGATTCGTAGTCATCCACGGACCGGCCGAGGTCGAAGCGGCTCGCAAGTCGGGAAGAGGCTTCCCGCCAGGAACGGAGCCGGGCCGTGTCCGTGAGAATACCGCGCAGCGCGACGGAAAATGATTCCGCCGTGAATTCGCAAAGGACGCCGTTGATGCCGTCATCCACGATATCGCCGACTCCCTCGATGCGGCTGGAGATAATGGCGAGTCCGCGGTCCAGCGCCTCGATGGCGGCCATCGGCAGCCCCTCGCTGTGCGAGGTCAGCATCAGGACGTCGGCGTTGGACATAGCGGTGCCGACGGATGCGGTGTCGAGCCATCCGAGGAAGCGGACCCTCGATGCGATGCCGAGCGTGCGGGCTTCGCCTTCCATTTCGGCACGCAAGGGACCGTCGCCGATCACGTGAAATTCCCACGGCAGGTCGCGCACCTGGGCGAGCGCGCGGATGGCGAGCAGGGGGTTTTTCTGGACGCTCAGGCGTCCGACCATGAGCAGGCGCGGTGGGGTGTGAATGCTGATTTCGGGCCGGGGGCCGAGGGCGATGCCATTTAAAATGACTTGAGGCCGTCGCCGGTAGGTTTGTTCGGCCAGGTCTGCGACGAAACTGCTCACCGCCGTGATGGCGGCGGCGCGTTTCCAGATCGGCCGCGTGAACGGCAGGGCCAACCGAAACAAGCCGGCGGTCTGCTCCGGCACGCCGCCGGGCACGTCCCCGAGATGCGCGGTGAGCACGTAAGGCACGCCGGTGAAGAGCGAGGCCTGGTAGGCGAGCGCGCCGGTCGGAACGGCAAAATGGGCATGGATGACCTGCGGCTTCCACGTCCGGATGTGCCGCAGCGTCGGAAGGAAGCTCGTGAGCAGATAAAGCGCCATCTCGGGCACGGTGCAGGTGTCCTCCTTTTTGCGGAACGATTCCGCGCGAAAAATCTCCACGCCGTCGACGACCTCATGCGCTGGCAAATGCCGCAGGCCCGCCGTCTGGACGCGCACGGAGTGGCCGCGACGCACGAGCTCGGCATTGATGCGGTGCGCGATGCGCCCGCCGCCGCCGCCGACGGGCGGGTATTCGTAGTTCAGGCAGAGAATGCGCAGCGGCTCGCTCATGGCAGACGCCGCTCCTTCCATTGCTCCAGCGCGAGCTGGCACCACAGGAAGAGCCGTTCGTCGCTCTTTCCCGCGCGATGCGCGGCGAGGCGGCCTTGCACGAAGCGATCGGTCGACGAAGGCGCGAGGCGGCCGGTGCGAAACCACGGCCCGATGGGCGAGCCGAAGCCTTTCTTTTTGCGGTGGACGACCTCCGGCGGCAGCACGCGCAAGGCGGCCTTCTTGAGCAAATATTTCGTCATACCGCCGCGCAGCTTGTAGCCATGCGGCAGACGGCGGGCGAAGTCGGCGACCTCGATATCGAGCAGCGGCGCGCGGGCCTCGAGGCCGTGCATCATCGTGGCGCGATCCGCTTTCGCGAGGATGCCATCCTGCAGATAAATCTTCGTGTAGAATTGCAGGGTGCGATCCACGACATCACGCTGCGGGCAGCTCTCCCAGGCTTCGATGGCCTCGTTGTAGAGCTCGTTCGGATCGGCGGGTGTGCCAAGGTATTCGCGAATCTCGTTTGCCTCGAGTGCGCCGAGCCACGCCGGGTTCCAAAGCGCTGCCGGGTGGCTGAGGCCGCGGAGCGTGCGCTTAATTTTGAAATCGAGGCTGATGTTCGCATGCGAGACGGGCAGCTGCGCCGCGAGAAGCCGGATCGCGAGGTGCAGCGGTTTCGGAACGAACTTTGCGTAGGTTTCGGCTTTGCGCAGCGCGAGAAAGGGATCGTATCCCGCGAAGAGCTCGTCGCCGCCATCGCCGCCGAGCGCGACGGTGACATGGCGTCGCGTGAAGCGGCTGAGCAGCCATGTCGGGAGCAGCGAGCCGTCGCCCTGCGGCTCGTCGAGCTTGTCGAAGATCTGCGGCAGGACTTCGAGCGCCTTGTCGAGATCGAGGACTTCGGTCTGGTGATTCGTTCCGAGAAGATTCGCGACTTGGTTGGCCCAGGAGAGCTCGTCGAAGGAGGCCTCGGTAAAGCCGATGCTGAATGTGCGCAACGAGCCCATCGGCACATGGCGCGCGGCGAGCGCGGCGACGAGCGAGGAGTCGACGCCGCCGCTCAGGAAAATGCCGAGCGGCACGTCGGCCATGAGCCGGCGCTTGACCGACGCGTCGACGATTCCGAGCAATTCCTCGGCGAGATCGTCGTCGCTTTTTGCGGGTGCGGCGGGCTCGAGGAGGAAGTCCCAGTATTTCGCGATCCGCGGTGTTTGCTCGCGGAGGTCGAAAGTCAGATTGTGGCCGGCGGGTAATTTGCGGACGCGTTCGAGAATCGAATGCGGTGCGGGAATCAGCGCGTAGGCGAAAAACTTTTTCAGCGCGAGCGGCGAGACCGAGCGCGGACACGCGGGGTGGGCGAGGAGCGCGGTGAGCTCGGAGCCGAACGCGAACGTGCCGCCCTCGTGGAACCAATAAAGCGGCTTCTTGCCGAAGCGGTCGCGGCTCAGGAAAAGGCGGCCCGCCGCGCGGTCGTAAATCGCGAAGGCCCACATGCCGTTCAGCTGCGCGACGAAATCGTCGCCCCATTCGCGGTAGCCGTGGAGGAGGACTTCGGTGTCGGAGTGGCCGGTCTGGAATGCGCAACCGCGGGCCTTCAGCCTCTCGCGCAGCTCGGCGTGGTTGTAGATCTCGCCGTTGAAGACGACGCCGATTTTTCCGTCGGCGGTCCACATAGGCTGCGCGCCGCCGGCGAGATCGACGATCGACAGGCGGCGATGCCCGAGATGCACGCCGGTGGATTCCTCGATCCAATGCCCGTCGGCGTCCGGCCCGCGATGGGCGATGGCATCCGTCATGCGCTCGAGGTCCGAGCGATCTCCGCGTCCGACGAAACCGGCGATCCCGCACATCGCGTCGCGGCGCTAGCTCCTCGGCTGCGCTTCCAGATTCCGGCTTTCGCGCACGAGGTAGATGCGTTTGCCCTGGGATTCGTAAAACGTGCGGGTGATCATTTCCGCGAGCAGGCCCATGAGCACGCAGATCACGCCGGTCATGAACGTCGAGACGGTCAAGCCCGGCAGCGGCGTGGTGATGAAGGGCTTGCCGGCGAAAATGTAGAGCGCGAAGGCCCAGAGCGCGAAGAGCACCGAGATCCCGATCATCAGGAATCCGCAGATGCCGAAGACATACATCGGTTTTTGCGCGTGGCGGTCGAGGAACTTTACGACCATGAGATCGAGCAGGACTTTCAGGATGCGCTCGAGACCGTATTTCGATTGGCCGGCGCGGCGCGCGAAATGCCCGACGACGACCTCTGTGATCTTCGCGCCATGCCAGCTCGTGTAGACGGGCAGGAAGCGGTGCATCTCGCCGTAGAGGCGCACGCCTTCGACGACTTCGCGGCGGTAGGCTTTCAAAGAGCAGCCGAAATCCTGCAGCGGCACGCCGGAGACGAACGAGATCAGCTTATTCGCCATGATGCTCGGGAAGTTCCGCTTGATGGCGTTGTCCTGCCGGTCGCGGCGCCAGCCGGAGACGACGTCGTAGCCTTCGTCTAGCTTCGCGAGCATCTTCGGAATGTCCTCGGGGTCGTTTTGATAATCGCCATCCATCGGGATGATGATCTCGCCGCGGGCGTGGTCGAA
This sequence comes from Chthoniobacterales bacterium, assembly GCA_015655545.1. Taxonomy (GTDB): domain Bacteria; phylum Verrucomicrobiota; class Verrucomicrobiia; order Chthoniobacterales; family JAATET01; genus JAATET01. Next base: position 9,948 of record JAATET010000025.1, read on the forward strand.
GCCGGCCATCATCGCGGCGGTCTGGCCGAAATTTCTCCGGAAATGCAGCACCTTCACCTCGGAATGTTCGTTGGCGAGCGCGTCGAGCACTTCCTCGCTGCCGTCTTTGCTGCCGTCGTTGATGAAAAGAATCTCCCACGGCTGCCCGATCTTGCGCAGCACCTCGGCCGTCTTTTCAAAGAGCAGGCGGATGGTCTCGCATTCGTTGTAGATCGGGATGATGACGGACAGCATGGCTCTGCACGGATAGAGGCTTGGCGCGATCGAGACAATGGTTTAGTGCAATGCGTCCGAATGTCGTCATAAACGGAGGCTTGGCAGACTTTGTGAAATTTTTCACAAATAGGACTTGTCAGGTCCGGCGCGGATATTCATTTTTGCGCCTGACGCGCTCTCCCCGTTCTGCGTCGCTCATGTGTTCACCGTCTGTGTATCGGTCTGTGTATCGCTTGGTGTGGATGGCTCGTTATTGGCGGAGAGACCTTATTTTTTGACTCATGAATTTTAGCCTGATTTTCGCCGAAGCCGTCCCGATGGGAGCGCCGTCGGTCTTCAGCTCGACGCCGAACGGCAGCTTTCTCGCGTGGCTGACGAACTCGGTCTTCGTCTCCGCGATCGTGGTGCTGGGAATTCTCTGGTTCGCTCGCAAGGCCGTGCGCAACGCGAAGATCGTGCCCGACGGCCCGCAGAATCTTTTCGAGGCGGTCGTCGAGAATCTCTACAACGCGATGGAAGGCATCGTTGGCCGTCACATGATCCAGCGCAGCTTCGGCCTGCTCGCCTCGCTCTTCATTTATATTCTCATCGCGAACTGGTGCAGTCTGCTGCCCGGCGTCGGCTCGATCGGCTGGACGACCGGAGAGCCCGGCCCGTTTCATTCGCTTGCGCATGAGCCCGAGTTCCCCCTCCTGCGCCCCGCGACTTCCGACCTGAATCTCACGCTCGCGCTCACCATCGTCTCGATGGGTCTGTGGTTCGTCTGGACGATGCAGGAGGTCGGCCCGATCGGCTTTCTCAAGCACACGTTCGGTTCCAAGGGCGGCATGACCGGCATTCTCGGCGCGGTCCTCGCGATCGTGTTTTTCTTTGTCGGCTTTCTCGAGCTTGTCTCGATCGGCACCCGCGCGCTTTCGCTCCCGCTGCGGCTTTACGGGAACATTTTCGCCGGCGAAAACCTCATCGGCATGATGATGGGGCTTGGCCACGAATTCCATTGGCCGAACTGGCTCGCCACGATCTCCAGCGTGCTCATCCCGCTTCCTTTCTCGTTCCTTGAATTGATGGTCGGCCTGCTGCAGGCGCTGGTCTTCACACTTCTGACGGCCGTCTACATCCAGCTCTCCACCGCGCACGACGAGGAGCATTAACCAATTTTTCCCGTCGTGACCGTGCAGGACGCGGGCGGCGCGGAAGACCAAAACACCAAACTCACCTAATCAAATGACAAACCTTCTCATCATGGCGCAGGCCGCCACGGAAGCAGCAGCGGCCGCCACGGGCCTCACCGGCAACGTCACCTTCGGCATCGCCGGCGCCGGCGCCGCCATTGGCATCGGCCTCATCGGCGCACGCGCCACCGAGGCGGTGGGCCGCAATCCCGGCTCCTTCGGCCGCGCCCTCACGATGGCCATCATCTTCACGGCTTTGGCCGAGGCGATGGGTATCTTCGGTCTCGTTTTCGCCTTCCAGGGCAAATAATTCACCCGGGTCGCCGTCCCGCAACCCGCGGGCCGGCGGTTCCCCAACCACCGGCATTTCAGGCATGGATCAAGTTCACAATTTGCTTGCGCAATTCGGCGTCGCGTGGCCGAAGCTGATCGCGCAGATCATCATCTTCCTCGTCCTCTATTGGACGCTGAACAAGTTTGCCTTCGGCCCCATTATCAAGGTGCTCGAGGAGCGCCGCCGCCGCATTGAGGAAGGTCAAGCCAACGCCGAAAAAATCAAGGTCCAGCTCGCCGAGGCCGAGAAGCGCTACGAGGAAGTCCTCCACAAGGCGAATCTCGAAGCTCAGCAGCTTATCGAAGAGACCCGCAAAAGCGGGGACGCCCTTGCGCAGAAGCAGGCGCAGGATGCCATTCGCCAGGCCGAGGAAATCATCGCCAAGGCGAAAGCCGACATCGAGATCGAGCGCAACAAGATGGAAAGCGACGTGCGCAAGGCCATGGTCGGCCTCGTGGTCGACACCACCGCGAAGGTCACCGGCAAGGTTCTTACCGCCGACGACCAGGCCCGCCTCAACGAAGAAACCACGCGCCAGCTGGCCGCGTAAATTTTTGTAACGCCACGCGATGAAGATCAGCAAGGAAGCCAGACGTTTCGCCCGGGAGCTCTTTACCCTGAGCCTCACGAACGGTCGTCTCGACGCCGGGAAAGTCTCCGATCTCGCCGACCAACTGGTGGCCGAGAGGCCTCGCGGCTACGCCCAGATCCTTCGCGAATACACCCGTCTCGCGAGGCTCGAGCTCGAGCGTCGCCACGCCATTGTCGACAGCGCCGTGCCGCTCGACGAGGCGCATGTTTCCTCGCTCCGCAGCGATCTCGCCTCGAAATTCGGCGACGATCTCACGATCGAGTTCCGCACGAATCCCGCCCTCATCGGCGGCCTCCGCATCCAGGTCGGCAGCGACGTCTGGGACGGCACCGTTTCCAACCGACTTCACCTTCTTTCACAGCAACTTTAATTCCGACCACCGGCCATGAGCAGCATCCTCGAAGATCTCGAATCCAAAATCCAGGGCATCCAAAGCGCCTCCACCAGCAAGACCAATGTCGGCCTCGTCCGCGAGATCGGTGACGGCGTCGCCCGCATCGAGGGCCTCAGCGGCGCGATGCTCAACGAAATGCTCGAGTTCCCCGGCGGACTCTACGGCATCGCGCTCAACCTCGAAGAAACCGAGGTCGGCGCGATCATCCTCGGCGACTACACCAAGGTCGGCGAAGGCGACGAGGTCAAGACCACCGGCCGCCTGCTTGAAGTGCCCGTCGGCAAAGGCCTCCTCGGCCGTGTCGTCGACGCGCTCGGCATGCCCATCGACGGCAAGGGCCCGATCCCGTCCGACGTCAATTATCCGGTCGAAAAAATCGCTCCCGGCATCATCCGCCGCAAATCCGTCAGCCAGCCCGTGCAGACCGGCATCATGGCCA
>JAATET010000128.1 GCA_015655545.1 Chthoniobacterales bacterium
ATGATGAGGATCGCCACAATGTTCGTGACCTTGATCATCGGATTGATCGCGGGGCCGGACGTGTCCTTGTAGGGATCGCCGACCGTGTCGCCCGTGACCGCCGCCGCGTGCGCGGGCGAGCCTTTGCCGCCGAAGTTGCCTTCCTCGATGAATTTCTTCGCGTTGTCCCACGCGCCGCCGCTGGAGGTCATGGCAATGGCCTGGAAAAGTCCGGTGACGATCGTGCCGACGAGCACGCCGCCGAGGATCAGGGCGCCGGTGACGCGCGCGTCGTCCGGGGTGCTGGAGAATAATTTCGGCAGCGACGCCACGGCGATGACGGTAAGGAGAGGCAGCAGCGCGGGGACGATCATTTCGCGCAGGGCGGCTTTCGTCACGATGTCCACGCAGGTGCCGTATTCGGGCGTGTCCTGGCCGGTGAGGATGCCGGGCTTCGCCGCGATCTGGCGGCGCACTTCGCGCACGACCGCGCCGGCGGCCTTGCCGACGGCGTCCATGCTAAAGGCCGAGAATGCGTATGGCAGCAACCCGCCGACGAGCAGGCCGACGATGATGCGCGGATCCTCGAGCGAGAAACTCATCTGGTCGAGCGCGGCGGGGAGATTCGCGAAGTGCGCGCGCAGCTCGTAGACATACGAGCCGAAGAGCACGAGCGCGGCGAGGCCGGCCGAGGCGATGGCGTAGCCTTTGGTGACAGCCTTCATTGTGTTGCCCACGGCGTCGAGAGCGTCGGTGATCTCACGGGTCGCTTTGGGCATTTCGCTCATCACGGCGATGCCGCCGGCGTTGTCGGTAATCGGGCCGAACGCATCGAGCGAGATGATGATGCCGGAAAGCGAGAGCATGCTCATCACGGCCACGGCGACGCCGTAGAGACCCGCGAAGTGATAGCTGCCGAGGATGGATGCGGCGATGAGGATGACGGGCAGCGTCGTCGCGTGATTGCCCACGGCGAGACCGGCGATGATGTTCGTCGCGTGGCCGGTCTCGGAGGCCTTGGCGATTTTCTGCACGGGATGGTGCCTGGTCGAGGTGTAGTAATTCGTGATGAGCACGACTGCGCCGGTGAGCACGAGGCCGATGAGCGACGAATAATACAGGCCCATCGCGTTCACGCCCGCCACGCCTTCGAAAAGTTTCGTGGTGATCGGGTAGAAAGCCGCCGCGGAAAGCGCCGCGCTGATGCCCACCGCACCCATGAGGGAAGCCGTCGGACTGGTCTTGTTTACGTTCACGTAAACGATGCCGACGAGCGAGGCGACAAGCGATACGCCGCCGATGAGAAAGGGATAGATGAGGGCTTGCGGGATTTCCGGCAACGCGAGGAAACCGATCAAAACCGCGCCGATGAGGCTCACCGCATAGGTCTCGAAAACGTCCGCCGCCATGCCCGCGCAATCGCCGACATTGTCGCCCACGTTGTCCGCGATGGTCGCCGGATTGCGGGGATCGTCTTCGTCGAGATTCTGCTCGATCTTGCCGACGAGATCGGCGCCGACGTCCGCGGCCTTCGTGTAAATGCCGCCACCGAGTCGCGCAAAGACGCTGATCAAGCTCGAGCCGAGCGCGAGGCCGATGAGGCTATTGATGGTGATCGGCATGCCGAGCTGCCTGGTGGCGATGAGGAAATAGGAGCCGACGGCGAGCAGCGCGAGCGTGACGACGAGGACGCCGGTGACGGCGCCGCCATTGAAGGCCGCTTTCATCGCGGGATGACGGCCAATCGTGGCCGCCTGCGCGGTGCGCACATTCGCCAGCACGGCGATGCGCATGCCGACGTATCCGGCCGCCAGGGAGCAGACCGCGCCGATGAGGAACCCGACCGCGGTCGGCGTGCCCTTGAGGAAAAAGAGCGCCACGACGAGGACGAGCGCGATGGCGCTGATCGTGAGGATCTGGCGGTTGAGATAGGCCTTCGCGCCTTCCTGCACGGCGCCGGCGATCATCGCCATTTTCTCGTTGCCCGCGGGGGCGACGAGAATCGAGCGAATCAAAACGAGGGCAAACACGAAGCCGAGCGCGGCGCAGCCGAGCGCGAGGGGAATGCCTTGTTGGGTCAACGAAAAAACGATTGCAGTTATCATGGGAGGGAGGGGAAAGGCGGCACGCTAGTAAGATCGCCTCCGTGGCGCAATCTCAGACTGCGGACGCCGCCGCGTCGCATAAATTGCCCGTAGACGCTCTGCGTAGCGCGCGTAGGACAACAACGAATCCTCGGGACGCCGGAACAGATAGACGATCCGACGTGCCGCCAGCTCGCGGAGATTATGCGACTTGATGATGCGATGCCGCGCACCGGTCCACGAATGCGGCGCCGGCTCGAGAGCCTTCGCATGCAAGTCGGGAAGCAGCGCCACGGCTTGCTCGTGAATGCGGAATCCGCCGGCCAAAGGTCGCCACTTTTTATCATCGCCAACCTTGAAGCGAAAAATGCGGACCTCTACAACATCGCTGTGCTCAACTACATCTGGCTTGCGTTGGTCCTGCTCTCCGTCGTGCTCGCCGGACTCCACGGCACGGTGCCAAAACTCACCGAAGCGGCCTTTGCCGCGTGCCAGAAATCCGTCATCGAGACCGCGTTTCCGCTCATCGGTTTCATGGCTTTGTGGCTTGGAATCATGCGCCTCGCGGAGAAATCCGGCATCGTCGACGTCATCGCTCGCGCGCTGCGGCCGATCCTCGTTCGCCTCTTTCCCGACGTGCCGCCCAGCCACCCGGCCATGGGCTCGATGGTGATGAACATGGCGGCGAATATGCTCGGCCTCAACAATGCCGCCACGCCGCTCGGCCTCCGCGCGATGCAGAATCTGGAAAAGCTCAACCCGCGTCCCGGCGTCGCGACGAATGCGATGTGCACTTTCCTGGCGATCAACACGAGCTCCATCCAGCTCATCCCGGCGACGGTGGTCGGCATTTTGGTCGCGGCGAAATCCACGCAGCCGACCGCGATCATCGGCACCGCCTTTTTCGCCACCATCTGCTCCACCATCGCCGGCATCACAGCGGTGAAGCTGCTCGAGAAGCTGCCCGCTTATCGTCTGCCGTCGCCGCGGAACGCTCCGCAAACCGCCGCGAATCCCGAAACTCCCGCGCCGGAGATTCCCGCGCCCGTCGCGCCCCTTCCCGGCTGGGCGCCGCTCGTGCTCGCCGTCTTTTTCGCATTCATGGGCTACGTGGCCTGGAACATGGTCGAGCACACGCTGTTTATTTTCACGACCGATCCGGACGGCACGGTGCATAAATTACGCGACGTCACGAAGACGCCGCTCCTCGCCACGGTCCAGGCGATTTCCGATCTCGCGATTCCCTTTTTGCTCTCGTTCTTCCCGCTCTACGCCGCCCTGCGCCGCGTGCCGGTCTATGAGGAATTCGTCGAGGGCGCGAAGGAAGGCTTCCACGTCGCCATCCGCATCATTCCTTTCCTGATCGCCATCCTGGTCGCCGTCGGAATGTTCCGCGAAGCGGGCGGCATCCAGATCATTTCCGACGCGCTCGGCGGGATCTTGAAAGCCATCGGTTTTCCGGTCGAGCTCCTGCCCATGGTCCTCATGCGCCCGCTCAGCGGCGGCGGCACGACCGGCCTTTTCCGCGATCTCGTCAGCCAGCTCGGCCCGGACAATCTCATCACGCGCATGGCCGGCACGATCATGGGCAGCACCGAGACGACGTTCTACGTGATCGCCGTTTATTTCGGCTCCGTCGCCGTCCGCCGCACGCGCCATGCCGTGCCCGCGGGCCTTATCGCCGACTTCACCGGAGTCGTCGCGTCGATCCTCATTTGCCGGATCGTCTTCGGCTGATTTTTATCGCCGCGCGCCGCGCGAAATAAGCAAACGGCACCGAGAATAAAACCGCCAGCGTGCTTCCCGCGGCGACCTCGATCCCGCGCGTGAGAGCGATCCGCGCCTCGCCGCCCGGATCGATCAGCGACGAGCCGATGACCAGCGTCACGCACACCAGCAGCGCCCGCCATCCATTGCGAAACGCCAAAAAATAGCCGCAGGCAAAAACCGTGACGGCCAGACCGGCCGGCAGCAGCCATTTGTGCAGGCCGAAAAGAAAAATCGCGCCGACCGACAACGCGCAGCCGAGCAGCGTGTAGAGCAGGCGCGAGATTCCCGCTCCATAAGCGGCGCGCGGGTCGGGATCATAGACCAGCACGAATGCCGCGATCGCCCACATCGGGTCCGTGCCGCTCGAGTGCCAGAAAATAAGCCCGAGCAAAAGCGCTCCGACCGAGATCGAAACCGCCGCATAAATCGTTCGCAGATCGGGAGCGCGCAGCATGGACTTTGGAACCTTCGCGTCACGTTCTCAAAAAAGCCCGCCGCGAGCCAACGCCATCTTCGTGCCTTCGCCATTCCCGCATGACGCCGCCCGCGAAAGCTGCTACGACCAGCTCGCACCCACTCCTCCCATGAGCCACGAAAAAATCACCGACGGCCACCCGCGGGACCAGATTCACTACCGCGAATACAAAATCCTGCTTCGCCCCGAGCGATTCATCCGCCCCGAGCGGCTCGAGGAATATTGGGACATCGTCCGCGGCATCGCGAAAAAGTTCGACGTGAAAGTCACCACGAACAAGGACGCGTTCACTCGCGCCATTCGCGAGGTGCTTTTCTACGACACGCCGGAGTTCGACCTCTACAAAAACGCCTTCATCCTGCGCAAGCGCACATTCTACAAGGACGGCTGGCCCGAGGTGGATCACGAGCTCACCGTGAAATACCGCCACCGCGAAATGGCCAAGGCATCCGTCGTGGACATCCACCCCCGCCTCGACGGCGAGGCCGACATCAAGTTCAAAGACGAGGTCCTCCCGCTCAAGGACGAGATCGGCGGCATGCGCAGCCTGTATTCGCACAACTGCGTCCTGACGACGCCGAAGATCATTCTCGATCAAGGCCTCGAAGACATCTCCAGCGTCTTCCCCGCGCTGGAGAGCATCGACGTCTCGCCGAAGACGAAGATCGAGCTCGTCAACGCCGTCGCCGTCGAGGAAGTGCAGGTCGATCCCGGCCACTTCGACTTCGGCCACGGCTACGAGGCGAAGGCCACCGTCGCCATCTGGCGCAATCGCGCGTCCGAGACCTCGCTCGTCGGCGAATTCGCGTTCCAGGCCAAGTTCAAGCGCCTCGACGAAGTCCACCACAAGGCGAAGGAACGCTCCGAGGAATTCTTCCGCGCCGTCCAGACGCACGCCCCCGAATGGGTGCAGCTCGGCACCACCAAGACCGCGATGATCTACGGCATCGGCCGCGCCGAGGCTCCCGGCCATGAGTGAACCTGCCCGCGCGGAGACCCGCCCCCCCGTCGCCGCACGCGTCGGCGTCCTCGAAATTTTCCTCACCTTCCTCGCCATCGGCGCGACGAGCTTCGGCGGCGGTGTCGTCGCCTATCTCCGCAACAGCCTCGTCACGAAAAAAAAGTGGCTCGACGACGAAGGCTTCCTCGCCGCACTGGAAATCTCCCAAGCCCTCCCCGGCCTGAACGCCACGAATATGAGCGTGATCGTCGGCGACCGCCTGCGCGGCATTCCCGGCGCGGTCGCGGGCTTCATCGGCATCACGCTGCCCGGCGCGATCATCGTGTTCGTTCTCGCCCTCTGCTACGCGTCGAATTCCGGCAACGCAGCCGTCAACGCCGTGCTCAAGGGCGTCGGCGCCGCCTCCGTCGGCCTCCTCCTCGCCGTCACGCTCCAGATCGGCCACAAGCAGCTCGAGCACTATCTCGACATGATCCTCGTCGCCGTCACGCTCGTCCTCGTGAGCTTCGTCCACGTCCCGCTGCTCTACGTCCTGCTCACCGTGGGGCCGATCGCCGTCCTTCTCTACCGCCCGCGCAGCCTGAAGCCCGACACCAGCGGCCTCGACAAAAAGCCGCTCGATTAAATTGATGAATCAGGAACTCAGGAAAGCCGGAAAAATACAGATGTGTTCCACTCATTTTCCTGAGTTCTAGATTTTAAATCCCTCATGGAACTCCTCCGCATCCTCGGCGTCTTCTCGCTGCTCTCGATCCTCGCCATCGGCGGCGGCACGGCCGTGCTGCCCGAGATGAAAACCATGACCATCGACCAGCAGCATTGGCTCACCGAGGCGCAGTTTCGCGACATCTACGCCATCGGTCAGCTCGCCCCGGGGCCGAACATGCTCATGGTCATCGCCATTGGCAACAAGGTCGCCGGCCTCCCCGGCGCGCTCGTCGCCTTCCTCGCCTTCTTCGCACCGGCCTGCCTCATCGCCATCGCCACCTCCCGCGTGTGGAACCATTTCGAGGGCTCCCCGTGGCGCCTCGCCATCCAGCGCGGCATGGCGCCCATCGTCGTCGGCCTCATGCTCGCCGGCACCATCGCCATCGCCCGCACCGCCATCGTCGGCGAAAAAAGCCAGATCTGCCTCGCCTTTGCCTCCGTCGTTTTCGTCCTGCTCTATTTCGGCAAAAAAATGAACCCCGCCGTGCTGATCCTCGCCGGCGGGTTGATGGGCCTCATCTTCCTTCGCTAGGCGCGTGGAGTATCCGACGCTCGGGTATTCTCCCGATAGGGAAAGCCTTTCCAAACTTGCGACCCGTGCGGATGCTGGCCTTACATTGACGCTTCCGCCCGCATGATCCTTTCCCGACGCCTCGCACCCTACGGCCTCGCCATCGCGGCCCTGCTCGTCGCCGCGCTTTTGCGCATCTACGTGCTGGCCCCATTCCTCGGCGATCGCGGCCCCTTCTCGCCCTTCACGCTCGCCATCCTCCTCGCCGCCTGGGTCGGCGGCCTCGGCCCGGGGTTGCTCGCCACTTTCCTGAGCCTCGGCATCTCCATCGGCTTCTTCATGCCGAAGGATACCATTCTCGGAACGCCGCAGCTCGCGCTCATCGCCGTCTTCACCACCACCGGCGTCCTGCTCAGCATCGTCTGCGAATCCCTCCGCCGGGCCCGCCGCCGCGCCGAAGCCGCGAACATCGCCGTGCGCGCCAGCGAGGAGCGCTTCCGCCGCCTCGCCGATACCGCACCCATCCTCATCTGGATCTCCGACCCCGCCAAAGCCTGCACCTGGTTCAACAAGCCCTGGCTCGAGTTCACCGGCCGCACCATGGAGCAGGAATGCGGCAACGGCTGGGCCCAGGGCGTGCATCCCGACGACCTCGAGCGCTGCCTGAAAATCCACACCGCCAGCTTCGAGGCCCGGCAGGCCTTCGAGATGGACTACCGCCTCCGCTTCCGCGACGGCAGCCACCGCTGGATCTTCGACCGCGGCACCCCGATGTTCGACTCCGGCGGCCATTTCCTCGGCTACATGGGCGGCTGCATCGACATCCACGAACGCAAGGAAGCCGAGCAAAACCAGGAAGCCCTCCTCCAGTCCGAGCAAGCCGCCCGCGCCGAGGCCGAGCGCATCGCCCTCCTCAAGGACGAGTTCCTCGCCACCGTCAGCCACGAGATGCGCACCCCCCTCACCGCCATCCTCGGCTGGGCGCAGCTTCTTCGCAAAGGCACCCTCTCCGGCGACGCCTTCCCACAGGCCATCGAGACCATCGAGCGCAACGCCCGCACCCAGGCCCAGCTCATCGAGGATCTCCTCGACATGAGCCACATCCTCTCCGGCCGCCTCCGCATCGACGTCCAGCGCGTCCGCCTCACCGACATCATCGAGGCCGCGCTCGCCGCCGCCGAGCCCGCCGCCGCCGCGAAGCACATCCGCATCGTCCGCGTGCTCGACACCAAAGCCGCCCCCGTCTCCGGCGATCCCATCCGTCTCCAGCAAGTCATCTGGAATCTGCTCAACAACGCCATCAAGTTCACCCCCTCCGGCGGCAAAATCATCGTCGCCCTCGAGCGCGTGGACTCCCACCTCGAGATTTCCGTCTCCGACTCCGGCGAAGGCATCGCCCCCGAGTTTCTCCCCTACGTCTTCGACCGCTTCCGCCAGGCGAACGCCACCACCACCCGCCGCCACCAGGGCCTCGGTCTCGGCCTCGCCATCGTCAAGCAGCTCGCCGAGCTGCACGGCGGCAGCGTCCACGCCAAGAGCCCCGGCAAAGGGCTCGGCTCCACCTTCATCCTGCAGCTTCCCGTCTCCGTATTGCACGGCGGCCACTATCCGGAAACCGCCACCGGCCCCGGAGCCAGCGCCGATCCCGCCCACCGCATCCAGGAAGAGCCCGTCCCCTCCCTCTCCGGCGCGGACCTCCTCGTCGTCGATGACGACCAGGACACCCGCGAAATGCTCCGCTCCGTCCTCGAGCAAAGCGGCGCCCGCGTCCGCACCGCCTCCTCCGCCGAGGAAGCCGTCCACGCCTTCGACGACCACTCGCCCGACGTCCTCATCAGCGACATCGGCATGCCCGGCGAAGACGGCTACTCGCTCATTCGCAAAATCCGCGGGCGCCCCGCCGGCCACGACACCCCCGCCCTCGCCCTCACCGCCTTCGCCCGCAGCGAAGACCGCCGCCGCGCCATCGGTGCCGGCTTCCAGATGCACCTCGCCAAGCCCGTCGAGCCCGCCGAGCTCGTCACCATCATCGCCAGCCTCGCGAGGCGGTAGCCCAAAAGACGCCTCTTCCCCTCGTAAAATAATTCAATTACCGGATTGCATATATTCGTCAACTAACAGAAACTCCTTCTTATGAAAACGTCCCGCCTCCTCTGTGCTCTATGCGCCATCCTTTTCACGATTCCCGCCGCCCTGGCGAAGAAGCAGCCTGCGGATTTTTCCCCTTTCGCGGGCAACTATAATGGCAGCATCCTCCTGAGCTTGGGGAGCGTCTCATATCCTGGCAACGCAACCATAAATATCCGCGGGCCTCGGAGCGGGAAATCCGCCATTGCAACCATAAACGGATCCATCTCCGGTGGAGGGAGCACTGCGCCGTTTTCAGGGACGTTCACCTTCAACGCAAAGACCTTCGTGACAAGCGATCTGCTCTTGAACCTTGGCGGATCCGCCACGACTGCGGACACCGTACCGTCGAAATTGAAGAAGACCAAGATTTCTGCATCCGGCCCTTTCACCTACACAAACGTGACTGGCACCATCCAGTGCCTCACCAATGTGAGGCCTCAAGGCAAAAAGAAGAAGCTTCTCACAATGACCTACACTCTTGTCGCTCCTGGCATTGTTTATACCTACCAGTTCAGGGTGACGGCGAAGGTGCGGAAATGATCGCACTCTAACCTCACGGAAGAATCGTCCCCGCGGCCGGTCAAGATTCCGGGCCGATGATCGAAAAACACCCTCACGTTTCGCTTCACGACTTCGCGGAAAAGTCCATCCCCTCTCTTCCGAATCCGGCCTGAAAGGTCATTCCATTACGGTGACCGTCGAAGTCGCGTCATAACACTCCCCGCCACTTGCAACGCCGCGGAGTCGCCGCTACGGTCATCGGCTCGAAACATGAGCATCCAGAGCATCCTTGAGCCTTCCCGCACGGAAGGAATCGAATTCAGCAACGACGAGATCGCGCGCTACTCGCGCCACCTCATCATGCCAGAGGTCACGCTCGAGGGTCAGAAAAAGCTCAAGGCCGCGAAGGTTCTCTGCATCGGCACCGGCGGCCTCGGCTCTCCCATCGCGCTCTATCTCGCCGCCGCCGGCGTCGGCACGCTCGGGCTCGTGGATTGCGACACCGTCGATTACTCGAATCTCCAGCGCCAGATCCTCCACGGCACGAAGGATGTCGGCCGCAAAAAAATCCTCAGCGCCCGCGACCGCATCAAGGACGTGAATCCCAACGTCCAGGTCGAGCTCCACGACGCCTTCTTCCTCGCGGAAAATGCGCGCCAGATCGTCGAAGGCTACGACATCGTGATCGACGGCACGGATAATTTCCCGACGCGCTACCTGTCGAACGACATTTGCGTCTTCCTCAAAAAGCCGAACATCTACGGCTCGATCTTCCGCTTCGACGGCCAGGTCACCGTCTTCGCGCCGCATCTCGGCGGCCCCTGCTACCGCTGTCTCTATCCGGAACCGCCGCCGCCGGGCATGGTCCCGAGTTGCGCCGAAGGCGGCGTGCTGGGCGTGCTGCCCGGCATCATCGGCGTCATCCAGGCGATCGAGGCCGTGAAGCTCATCGTGGGCATCGGCGAGCCGTTGATCGGGCGCCTGCTGCACTTCGACGCGCTCAAAATGAAGTTCCGCGAGTTCAAGGTGCGCAAGGATCCGAAATGCCACGTGTGCTCGGAAAATCCCACGATCACCGAGCTCATCGACTATGAGCAATTCTGCGGCATCCCGCAGGCCGCCGCAGCCGAAGCCGCCGAATTACCCGTGCCGGAAATTTCCGTCGAGCAGCTCAAGGCTAAACAGGACGCGAAGGAAAATTTCGTCCTCCTCGACGTGCGCGAGCAATACGAATACGACA
>JAATET010000043.1 GCA_015655545.1 Chthoniobacterales bacterium
CTTGCTTTGGAGGAAGAGGAAAAGGAAGAGCGGGGGCCGGGTCGCGCTTATTTCGGAGCGAGCGGGTGCGCGGCGCCGGGCAGCACGGCGGCGGCGGAAATTTCCACCTCGCGCTCCATGCCGAGCACTTCGAGCAGCACGGCGACGCGCTCGCGCGCGGGGAGCAGGCGCGAGACGATGGCTTTCACGCCCTTGTAGGCGCCTTCGACGATCTTGACCTCGGTGCCCGGCTCGATGGGCTGTGGAATGACGATTGTTTCCTGGTCGGTGATGTGCGCCCGCAGCTCGGCAATGATTTCATCCGGCACGACCGCCGGCTGCCCGCCGAAGCGCACGATCGTCGAGACGCCGGAGATCGAGACGACGTGGCGGTGATGTTCGGCGAAGGCGAAGCGGCCGAAAAGATAACCGGGAAACATGCCCTCGGTTACCCACATGGTGCCGCCGCGCCGCGCGCGCTTGAAGCGGATGAACGGGCAGAAAACTTCGATGTCCGCCTCGTTTCGCAACATGCGCGCGGAAACCGCCTCCTGCTTGGGGCGCACGCGGATGCAATACCAGCGCGGTTCCGCGGGGATCAAATTCGGATCAAAAGTGGCCATGAAGTGGAGGTTTGGAATCTGGAACTCAGGAAATACAAAGAGCGGTTTATGTATTCTTCCCGAGTTCCTGAGTTCCAGATTATTTCCGCGAAATGTTCCAACGGGAGTGTCGCGAAATCGTAACAACTCGGCCATTCTCCGAACAGGCGCCATTGTGAATAACTTGTTGATAAATCAAGAATACTCATGGCGCATTATCGCACGGGATGGATTTCGGATGTGCATCTGGGGACGCGCGGCTGCAAGGCGGAGGCGCTGCTGGATTTCCTGCGGGTGCATGATTTCGACACGCTCTACCTCGTCGGGGATCTGATCGATATCTGGGCGCTGCGGCGGGGCATTTACTGGCCGCAGGAGCACAACGACGTCATCCAGAAACTGCTTCGCAAGGGCCGCAAGGGCACGGAGATCATCTACATCATCGGCAATCACGACGAATTCCTGCGCAGCTTCTACGGGAATTTCGCGAGCGTGACGCTGCAGAAAAACGCCATTCACACGACGGCGGACGGACGCCGCATCCTGGTCATGCACGGCCACGAGCTCGACACCGTCGTGCAAAACCTTGGCTGGCTTGCCCACGTCGGCGACATCGGCTACGTGCTGCTCATGCGGTGCAACGGCCTCGTGAATTTCTTCCGCCGCCGTTTCGGCCTGGGCTACTGGTCGCTGAGCGCCTACGTGAAGGCGGAGGTGAAAAACGTGGTGGGCTTCATCGGAAAATTCGAGGAATCCATCGTTCGCTACGCCCGCGAGCACGACGTGGACGCCGTGCTCTGCGGCCACATCCACACCCCGGCCACGCGGCGGATCGACGGCATCGATTATTACAATACCGGCGACTGGGTGGAGAGCGGGACGGCCATCGTCGAGCACTCCGACGGCCGGCTGGAGCTGATCCGCCATTCGCTGGATATCGATGGACCGGTGGAGCGCGAATCGTTGCTGGAGCTCTCGACGGTTTGAGTTGGGTCTAAAATGTGCGGATGTGCCCGTCGGCGAAGACGCTGTTCATATGAGCTCCATGAACACGTTCAAAGTCGGTCGCGAGACTTATTCGCGAAAGCGGCGGCACGAGTTGGCCGCGGCGGGTGTAAATTTTCGGATCGGTGACGAGTTCGCCATCCACGGTCGGTCGCCAAAAGTAGCTCGTGCCTTCTTTTTGATAATGGTTATTTCCGGCGATGTCTGAAGGGCATTTCAGGGTGGCATCCGTAACGCCGTAGGGCCCTAGGACAGATATCATTGTGCCTGGCTTCTGATCGGCAGGATAAACCGGAGCGCTCTGCATCGATTCGATGGAGGGAAAGCGATTGTCGTTGTCCGTTGCGTAAAGTTGCACGGCGGTGGCGATAGAACGCAGGTTGTTAGCGCATTTCATACTTTGTGTCTTTTCGATGGCGCGACGCAGCGCTGGCGTAACTAAGGTCGCCAGCATCGCGATGATGGAAATCGTGACCAGCAGTTCAATGAGCGTAAATGCAGAACAGGAACGGCGCATGGCGATTATGACGACGACTTCATCTGCTGCTTATTCTGAAGGTATTGGCGGAAACGCTCGGCCCGCTTCTCGGGACTGCGTTTGGCGTCCCGCGACATTTGCCGTTCCATCATCCGATCCTGCACGGCGGGATCGCTCATGAGCTTTTCCATGGCGGCCCGCCGCTCCGCTTCCGGGAGCGCCCGTATTTTTTGCCACGTGTCGCGCATCGTATCGAAATCCTTCTTCGCCTGCTCGCGTTCGTCCGCGGGAAGCAGGGCGATGCGGGCCTCGGCGCGTTCCGCAATCCATTCCGGATTAAAATTGCCGCGGCCGCCGCCAAAGCCTCCCTCCGTGCGGGGTCCCCGGTCGCCACCGCCACCGTCGGCATTTGCGGTGCGATTGGGGTCTTCGGTTTGAACGCGGATGACGAAGAGCTCCTGAGACTCGCCTTTTGCGGAACGCACGAGACTCTTGATCGCCGAGGCGGCCTCGCCCCCCCTCGGAGTCTCGGGAATTGCCGGGTTCCATGCCTGGGGGGCGATCGCCATCAATCCCGTTTTCATCGAAAGTTGACCGAGGTAGGATTGGAGCTGCTGATCATCCGAGGGCGATACTTTCCAGGACACGCGTCGCGCATCGATGACGGTGTCGCTTCCTTCCACGCCGCCGCCGCCTCCAAATCCTCCGAATCCGAACCGGACGAAATCCCGATTGCGGCGATTGCCCTCTTGAAGCGCGGCGATCCCGGCGAGCACGTCGATTTTGCTGGGACCGACGGCATAGCCGACGCTCCAGCTGCCCTCCAGCCATCCGGCGAGCACGTCCACCGCCTCGGCCGGGGGCACGCGATCCACATCCATCGTCACCGGCGTGGTCAAGTCCGCATTGGTGATGAGCTTGATGCCGCCCTGTCTCTCGATGGAGGAGATGATCTTCGCCAGCGGCTGGGATTGCGCATGCACGGTGACGAGTCCCCACCCGGCGATCCAGTTCCAGATCAAGAGCGCCGCCAGCACACCGGCTATTCCGAGCATTAGCTTTAATCGATTCGGACTCATGCCTTAGATAACTCCCAAGCCACGCAATAGTTGCAAACTTTCTCCTCTCCGAGGAATGGATCAGCGCGCGGATGCTCGCCGGGAACAGTCAGCTTTTATAGAGCTACGCATGATCTGTCCGCGTATTTCCAGATGGGGGAATGAGGACTTGATCTTTCCTTGGTTTGTCAGGATAGTCATCGTTTCAGGGGTTTCTTACGTGCACTTCGCGGCCTTCCATTTCGCAATTCTTTCCTTTGGTTTCCGACAGGGAATTTTGCGTCCGTTGCTCCGTCTGCTCGAAAGCCTGTTCGCCCCCGCGCCGGAGGAAATTCACCCGGCGCCCTCAAGCGAACCCCTTGACTCAAAACCATCGCGGACCGGCGTGGGCGCCTTTCTTACTCAGTGCGCCCGCAGTGCCACCGCACATCGCAACTACAACCATGTCAACAAATTACACATCAGAAAATCCCCGCCGCTCTTCTTCGCGCGGGGGCCGCAATCGTTCGCGTCGTGGGGGGAGCAGCCGTTCCAACGAGAACAGCTCCCGCCAATCCACTAACAGCGGCCAGCGTGGCCGCCGTGTCGAGGGTTATGTCCCACGGCCTCCCAAAAAGCTAACCTTCTGGCAGAAGGTCGTCGCATTCTTCACCGGTGGCGAAAAATCCGCCCCGACCCAGGTCTCCACGCCGGCCCGCCGGTCCGAGTCCCCCGTGGCGAAGTCCGCCGACGAGCCTCGTGCCGAACGTGCTCCGCGCACGCCTCGCAGCGGAATGCGCAAGCCGGAGTCCGTCGAGGTGACGACTCCGCGCCTCTACGTGGGCAACTTGTCTTTCGACGCCGTCGAGAGTGACTTGCTCGAGCTCTTCAGCGGCGTGGGCATCGTCCAGAACGTCGAGGTCGTGAGCAACCGCCAGACCCAGCGCTCGAAAGGATTTGCCTTTGTGCAAATGCAGACGATCGACGAGGCCAAGCGCGCCGTCGCCGAGTTGCACGACAAGGAATACATGGGCCGCAAGCTCGTGGTGAGCGGAGCCAAGGCCGCCGACCGCCGCGATGAACGCGAGGAGCGCCCGGTGCAAGCCGAGCAGTCCCTGCAGCCCGAGCAGTAAAATTCCTTAAAAAATTCGCGAAGGGCCGGCCCGATGATTCACGGGCCGGCCCTTTTGCTTTTCCAAAACGTCGAATCCGCCGATAAATCCCAAATCCAAAATCGAAAATCCAAAATTTTGTATCTGGCCGGTCCGACCGGTGTCGGAAAAACCGCCCTCGCCCTGGCGCTCGCCGGGCGGCTGGGCGCGGAGATCGTCGGAGCGGACGCCTTTCAAATCTACGCCGGCCTGCCCATCCTCACGGCGCAACCCGGCACTGCGGACTTGCGGCGCGTCCCGCATCATTTGGTCGGCGCAGTTCCCGTTTCCGAGTCGTTCGATGCGCAGCGCTATGCGGAGCAGGCGCGGCGGCTGCTCTGCGACATCACGGCTCGCGACCGCCGCGTGCTCGTGGTCGGCGGCACCGGACTTTATTTCCGGGCGTTGATCGATGGCTTTGCGCCGACGCCGGCGGTCGATCCGGATTTGCGCGCCGAACTCGAGCAGATGGACCTGCCGGCGCTCGTCCAGCGGTTGCGCGAGGCCGATTCGGAAGGCGCGGCGCGGGTGGATTTGCAAAACAAACGCCGCGTCACCCGGGCGATCGAGATCGTCGAAAGCTCGGGGCGCCCGCTCGCGGAATTCCGAGCCACACCGCGGAAAGATGTCCGCGGCCTGCAGCTCGTTCGCGAGCGCGACGATTTGCGGAATCGGATCGGGCTCAATGTGCGGGCGATGTTCGCCGCCGGTGTCGTCGACGAAGTGCGCCTGCTCGGGGACACGATCGGTCCCACTGCCGCGCGCGCGATCGGCTTGCGCGAGATCCAGGCTTTGATCCGCTGTGAAACGACGCCGTCGGAATGCGAGGCCGCGATGATCACGGCGACCCGCCAATATGCCAAAAGACAATTGACGTGGTTCCGGAACCAAACTACGTTTCGCGCATTGGATTTGACCGGCACGCAACGTCCCTCGCAGATGGTTGAAAACGCTCTCCGCGTCCTCGATCTGAAATGATCGACTCGAAGCCACGCGTGACCGAAAAGGCCATCCTCGTTGGCCTCGAACAACACGGCACCAGCCACTGGGAACTCCAGGATTCTCTCACCGAGCTCCAATTGCTTGCGACAACCGCCGGCGCCCAGGTCGCCGGCACGGTCGTCCAGAAACTCGAGAAGCCGACGGCGCCGTATTTCATCGGCAAGGGCAAGGCCGAGGAAATTGCCCGCCAGTGCCAGGCTCTGAACGCGACGTCGGTGATTTTCGACGACGAACTCTCGCCCGCCCAAGGCCGCAATCTCGAGGAAATGACCGGCTGCAAGGTGCTCGACCGCACGCAGCTCATCCTCGACATTTTCGCCCAGCGCGCCCGCACGCGGGAAGGCCGCCTGCAAATCGAGCTCGCGCAGCTGCAATATCTGCTTCCGCGCCTCACGCGCATGTGGACTCACCTCTCGCGGCAAAGCGGCGGCATCGGCACGCGCGGCCCCGGTGAAACCCAGCTCGAAGTCGATCGCCGCCGCGTGCAGGAACGCATCTCCCGGCTCGAGCGCGATTTGAGAGACGTGCGCCGCAACCGCACCGTCCAGCGCGAAGGCCGCCTGCGGCACAACTGGCCGCTCACCGCGCTCGTCGGCTACACCAACGCCGGAAAATCCTCGCTGCTGAACCGCCTCACCGGCTCGACCGTGCTGGCCGAGAACAAACTCTTCGCCACGCTCGACCCGACCACGCGGCAGTTCGTGCTGCCGAATCGTCAGAAAATGTTGCTCACCGACACGGTCGGATTCATCCGCAAGCTTCCGCACACCGTCATCGAGGCCTTCAAAGCCACTCTCGAGGAAGTGCGGCTCGCCGATTTGTTGATCCACGTCGTCGATCTCAGCCATCCGGCTTTTCATGAGCAAATGGAGGCCGTCGACGCGACGATTCGCGAGCTCGAGGCGCAGGGGAAACAGACGCTTCTCGTTTTCAACAAAATCGACGCCCTCGCCGACCCGGCCATCGCGGCCGCCACGATTGCTCGCTACCCGGGCAGCGTGGCCGTCTCGGCGCGCACGGGCGAAGGGATGCAAACATTGATCGAGGAATTCGAGATCCGGCTCAGCGCGTGGCGCATGCGCGTGGAGTTTCACATTCCGGTTTCCGAATCCGCCGCGCTCGCGGAATTGCATCGCGTCGGCCACGTGCTCTCCACCGCTTACGAGGGCGATACGGCCATCATCACCGCGCACGTCCCGCCGGAACTCAAGGGACGATTGGCGGTTTTCGAAGCCGTCGCCGTGTAACGACCGCGAGGCGTCGTAAATCTGGCCACAAAAAAACGAATCGTTAAGCTGCGGCATGCACCGATTCTTCATCACGCCCGAGGAGTTGCTCTCCGATGCGCCCGCGCTTTCCGGCGACGAGAGCCATCATTGTCTCAACGTTCTTCGCCATGATATCGGCGATAAAATTGTCGTCTTCGACGGTCGCGGCCACGAAGCCACGGCAGAGATCGTCACCGCCGACAAGCGGCAGGCGGGTTTGCGCGTGCTCCACCGCGCGGTGTCGCCGCCCATCCGCTGCCGCGTCACGCTCGCGCAGGCCGTGCCGAAGGGGAAGAACATGGACCTCATCATCGAGAAAGCCGTGGAGCTTGGCGCGGCCGAAGTCGTGCCGCTGCTCTCCGAGCGGACGGTCGTCCAGCTCTCCTCCGCCGATGCCGACGCGAAGCGCGAGAAATGGCAGGCCGTCGCGCGCGAGGCCTGCAAGCAATGCGGACAAAACTGGCTGCCGGAAGTCGCCGCGCCCCTTTCGACGAAAGCATTTTTCGAGCAGCGCCCGCCGCATGGCCTGCGGCTCATCGCCTCATTGCAGCCGGATTCCCAACCGATCAAACAAACGCTGGAAACTTACGCGCAGCTGCAGGGCGCGATCGAAAGCGTGACGATCCTGGTCGGCCCGGAAGGCGATTTTACGCCCGCCGAAATCAGCCTCGCGAAAAGCCACGGCTGCCACCCGGTGACGCTCGGGCCGATTATTCTGCGCACCGAGACCGCGGCCATCTATTGCTTGAGCGTGCTCGGCCACGAGCTGTTTTAAATCGTCCTCATTTATGCGAACACATCTCCCCATTGCCGCGGTCATTTTCCTCGCGATTCCGAGTCTCCTTGCCCAATCCGAACCGGGGTATGCGAAGACGATCAAGGCCACGCCGTTGTTGCGCACGAGCGTGACGTCGGCGGGCCAGCCGATTGTCTATCCGAAGGTGGACCAGCCGGAGGTCACTGCGTTGCTCGTGGAGATTCCGCCCGGCGCGGAGACCGGCTGGCACAAGCACCCGTTTCCCTGCTACGGCTACATCCTCTCCGGCGAATTGAGCGTCGAAATCGAAGGCGGGAAAATCAATCGCGTCAAAGCCGGTGATGCGCTCGTGGAGACGGTGAATCTGCTCCACAACGGCCGGAACAGCGGCGCGGAAACGGTGAAGCTGGTGATGTTCGTCACCGGTGAGAAAGGGCAGCCGTTCACCGTCAAGGCGGCGAAATAATTTCTGCCGGCAGTCAGTTCGTGTTTTCGCTGAGGATCTGGCCGAGCGCGTTGAGCACGATCTCGACGTTGTCGGCGCTGGAGGATTCGCCCATCAGCCCGATGCGCCAGACTTTGCCCTTGAGCGGGCCGAGGCCGGCGCCGATCTCGATGCCGAAGTCCGCGAGCAGCCTTGCCCGCACGGCAGCTTCATCGACGCCCTCGGGAACCGTGACCGAGTTGAGTTGCCAGAGCTGGTGGCCGGGCTGTGAGGCGATTTCGAGGCCGAGAGTTTCGAGACCATTTTTGAGTGCGAGATAGTTTCGCTCGTGACGTGCGAAGCGGGCTTCGAGGCCCTCCTCGAGCACGAGACGCAGGCCTTCGTGCAGCGCGTAGTTCATCGAGATCGGCGCGGTGTGGTGATACACGCGCTCGGCGCCCCAGTAGGACGCGAGCAGGTTCACGTCGAGATACCAGCTTTGCACCTTGTGCGTGCGGTGCGTGGCGACCTCGAGCGCGCGGTCGCTCAGGGAAACCGGCGAGAGCCCGGGCGGCGCGCTCAGGCATTTCTGCGTGCCGCTATAGACAGCGTCGATGCCCCACGCATCCAGCTCCACGGGACAGCCGCCGAGCGAAGTGACCGTGTCGATGAGCATGAGCGCGCCGGCATCGCGGGCGAGCCGGGAAATTTCCGGAATGGGCGTGAGCGCGCCGGTGGAGGTTTCCGCATGGACGACGGCGACGAGCTTCGGCTTCTTGATGCCTGCGAGCGCGGTGGCGATTTGCCCGGGCTCGATGATGCGGCCCCACTCGGCCTCGACGCGCGTGACTTTCGCGCCGCAGCGCGCGGCGACATCCGCCATGCGGCCGCCAAAGACGCCGTTTACGCCGATCACGACCTCGTCGCCGGGCTCGATGAGATTCACGCAGCAGAATTCCATGCCCGCGCTGCCCGTGCCGCTCACGGGAAAAGTCATGCGATTTTCCGTCTGAAAAACGGCGCGCAGCATCGTCTTGATCTCCTCCATCATCCCGACGAAGGCCGGATCGAGATGCCCGAGCAGGGGCTTGGCCATCGCTTCGAGCACCGAGGGCGCGGCCATGCTGGGGCCGGGGCCGAGCAGCAAGCGGGAGGGCGGCTGAAAAGCTTCGACTGGCGTCATGGAGCCATCGTTCCATCGCCGTCGCGTGATTGCAACGCCGGGAATGCCTTCCCCGGGCGGTGGAAGCTACGCGCTCGCGCGATGCGCGGCGGCGAAGCTGAGCAAGGTCACGCCGTAGAAAATGGAATTGATGCCGTAGAGGAGACCGATCGCCCAGGCGGAGCTGGCGGGGAGGCCGTTGAAAATCATCCCGCCGAGGACGAGCGCGACGAGGCCGTTCGCGAGGATGAGCGGCCAGGAGCGGTTGTGGCGCAGCGCGAGCGACGAAATGATGAACGTTGCGCCTTCCGCGAGGAAAAAGATGCTGAGCACCACCGTCAGCGTCACGACGCCCTGTTTGAGATAGACGAGCAGCGCGAGGCCCGCGGCGAGCCGGATGAGCGCGAGCACGACGGTCGAGGCGCGATGAGTTTTTTCTCCGCCGGAAACCACGGCTCCGATGGAAAATACGGCGCTGAGCACGAGAATGATGCCGATGACCTGCTCGATCGCCATCGAGGCGGCGAGCGGAAATGCGATCGCGAAGATTCCCACGAGAATCGAAAAAATTCCGAAGAAGGTGAGTGCGCCGGTGCTTTTTCCGAGCGGGCCGGGAGTGGGGAGCAGGTCCGTCATGGCCTCACCCTAGCGTGCATCGTGAGGCCGCGTCAAAGGGTGGATTCGCTCGCGGAATCGTGACTTCGCGATCAGGATCGCCGCTTCGGAAAGCAGACAAATGATCGCGAGTAATCGCGGCACGATTGCAGTTTCGCGTGGGGGCGCGTATGGAAGCTCCATGTTCCGTTTTCGAGGGCCGGCGCACGCGCGGATGTGTGCGCTGGCAATTTTTTGCATAGGGCTTGCGGGCTGTGGCGCAAAAGGCAAGCGCGCCGACTTGGTGATGCTCAACGGAGCCGAGCCGGAATCTCTGGATCCGGCGGTCATCACTGGCCAGCCGGAAGGGCGCATCGTGAATGCGCTTTTCGAAGGGCTCACGACTTTTGACCGGCAGGGACATCCCATACCGGGCGTCGCGGAGTCCTGGACCGTCTCTCCCGATGCGAAGACCTATTTATTCAAGCTCCGTGCGGATGCGAAATGGAGCGACGGCACGCCGGTCACCGCCCGGGATTTCGTCGCCTCGTGGCGCCGCACGCTCACTCCCGAAACGGCGGCTTCCTATAACTACCAGCTGTTCTACGTAAAAAACGCGAAAGCCTTCGCCGATGGAAAGCTGACGGACTTTGCGCAGGTGGGCGTGCGGGCGCTCGACGATCGCACGCTCGAAGTCACCCTGGAAAATCCCACCCCGTTTTTTCTCTCCCTTTGCGCGACTCCGCCGCTCGAACCCGTGCCGCTGCGCGCGATCGAACGCCATGGCGACGACTGGATCAAACCCGGCCGGATCGTGAGCAATGGCGCTTACATCCTCGAGGATTGGCGCATCAATGACCATGTCCGCTTGCGCAAAAATCCATTTTATTGGGATCGCGCCCGCATCGCGCTCGAGGTGGTCGACGTGCTCCCGATCTCCAAGGCAAATGTCGCCTATAATTTCTATGCCAGCGGCGAGGCCGACCTTTCCCTGGACAAGGGCCTCGCGCCGACGGCCTTGCTCGACGATCTGAAGAAGCGGCCGGATTTCCATGCCGCATCCTTTTTCGCCACATATTTCCTGCGCTACAACTGCGCCGCGGGTCCGTTTCGCGATGAGCGCGTGCGCCGCGCATTTTCGCTCGCGGTGGACAAACGCCGGATCGTCGAAAAAATCACCCGCGGAGGCGAGCGGCCCGCGGCATCGCTCGTGCCGCCCGGCATCGACGGCTATGCGTCTCCCGACGGGTTGCCCTACGATCCGGTCGAGGCGCGCCGCCTGCTTGCCGAGGCCGGCTATCCCGGAGGACGCGGCCTTCCGCTCATCCGGTATCTTTATGCGGACAGCGATCTCAATCGCGATATTGCGGTCGAGCTGCAGGACATGTGGCTCAATGCGCTGGGCGTGAAAATCTCCCTCACCTCGCAGGAGTGGAAAGTCTATCTCAACTCGATGAACAGTCTCGATTACGAGATTTCCCGGTCGAGCTGGGTCGGCGATTATCCCGACCCGAATACGTTTCTCGACATGTTCCTCACCGGCGGCGGAAATAACCGCACCGGCTTCGCCGACCCCGCTTACGACCGGCTCATCGCCGATGCCGGACGCGAGCCCGACCCGAAAAAACGTTTCGAAATTCTCGGCGAGGCCGAGCGGATGCTGCTCGAAAAGAAAGCCGTGATCTGCCCCTTGTATTTCTATGTCGGCATCCAGCTCTACGATCCGAAAAGAGTCGCGGGCCTGGAGCCGAATCTCATCGACGAGCATCCGATCCGCTTGATGTATCGAAAGTGAGCGCGCTCAGGCGGTGGTCGTGGCCGCGCGGTCGAGCGCGGCTTCGAGAGCGTCGGGGCGGACGGGCTTTTGCAAATAGTCGTTCATGCCGGCGGCGAGACAACGGGCGCGGTCGTCCGGCATGGCATCCGCGGTGAGAGCGATGATGGGGATCACGCTGCCATATTCGCGTATGGCTTGAGTCGCTCCGAGACCGTCCAGCTCCGGCATCTGGATATCCATGAGGATGGCTTCGAATTCGCCGTTGGCTTTCACGGCCTCCACGCATTCCGCGCCATTCGTGACGAGCACGCTGGCGAAGCCCAGGCCATCGAGCATTTTTTTGACGAGCTTGCGGTTGATGGCGTTGTCGTCGGCGACGAGAATGCGGCGGATCGGACCGGTCGGCTCGACGACGGATGGCGGGGCGGAGGATGGCGCGGCAGGCCGGGCGGGCGTTTCCGCGACCGGGCGGGTCGGGAACACCGGCGCGGTGCGGCGAATCGGCGGCGCCATGACGCGGGCAATGCGCGGAATGGCGCGCAGCAAAGTCTCGGCGAGTGCGGCCACGTGGACCGGCTTCACCAGGCGATGCAAGGCGTCGAAAGGGCCGTTGGCGGCGACCGGGAGCCGGCCGGGCGGGCCGGCGATGATGATGCCGCCGACATTGCGGCGCGGGGAATTGCGCAGCCGGTCCACCAGGGCGAGGCCGTCCATGTCCGGCGGCGCGGCGTCGAGGAGGGCGACATCGAACCGGCGATGCTCGGCGGCGAAGATCCCGTCTCTCCCGCGCGCGAAGGCCTCGACCTGCATGCCCCAGGAGTTGAGCTGCGTCGTGAGGACGCGGCGCAGCGTGGCATTTTTTTCAACGAGCAGGACGCGCAATTCCTTGAGCGCCTGGAGGGCCGGGGGGGTGGCCGGCTGGTGATCGGCGACCGCGAGTGGAATCTCGAACCAGAAGGTCGATCCCGCGCCGGGGATGCTGTGCAATCCAATATCGCCGCTCATGAGCGAGACGAGCCGCTTGCTGATCGCGAGGCCGAGGCCGGTGCCGCCGTGCTTGCGCGTCGCCGAGCTGTCGGCCTGGGTGAAGGGCTTGAAAAGCCTCGCTTGCTGATCGGCGTCGATGCCGGGCCCGGTGTCGCGCACTTCGAAACGAAGCCGGGCGGTGTGTGCGCCGGCGGGAGCATCCTGCGGGTCGCTCGTCCCGGAGGGCAACAGGCGCACGGCGACGCAGACTTCGCCCTTGTCGGTAAATTTCACGGCATTGCTGGCGAGGTTGATCAGGATCTGGCGCAGGCGCGCGCGGTCGCCCACGACGACGTGCGGCGCATCGAGCGCGATATCGCCGATAAGCTCGAGCCCGCGCATCGTGGCGGGAGCAATGAGCACGTCGAGCGTGTCCTCGATGCAGCCGCGCAGGTCGAAGGCCGCATTTTCGAGCTGCATGCTGCTGGCGTCCATTTTCGAGAAATCGAGAATGTCGTTGAGCAGGTGGAGCAGGCTGTCGCCGCTCGAGCGGATGGTGTCGATGTAGTCGCGCTGCTGCGCGGTGAGTTGCGTGTCGAGCAGGAGGCGGGTGAAGCCGAGCACGCCGTTGAGCGGCGTGCGGATCTCGTGGCTCATCACGGCGAGGAATTCACTCTTCGCGCGGTCGGCGGTCTCGGCGGCTTCCTTCGCGTTGACCAGGCGTGTTTCGAATTCCTTGGCGGCGGTGATGTCGCTCTGGATGGCGACGAGGCGCGAGATCTGGCCGGCGTCGTCCTTGAGGGGCTGCAGCTCGATGTTCGTCCAATAGAGCGAGCCATTGCGATGGGAGAGCTGCACTTCCGCGCGGCGGCCGCGGCCGCCCATGGCTTCGTTGAGCAGGTTGGCGAAGGCCTCGGCGCCGGGCGCATCGGCAAAAAGCTCGGTGAGCGCCTTGTTGTGCGCCTCGGCCGCCTCGAAGCCGGTGAGGCGCTGAAAGGTGGCGTTGACCCACTGGACGCGACCGTGCGGATCGGTGAGGCAGACGGCATTGTCGGTGCGGCTCGCGATGAGCGCGAGGGCGGCGAGTTCTTCCTGCTCTCCTTTGAGCGCGGTGATGTCCTCGAGCACGCAATCGACGGTGATCGGAGAAAAGCGATCTTCGTCCGCGAGGAAGGAAACGACTCCATGCTCGCGGAACCAGCGCCACTCGCCATTTTCGTGATGGACGCGGTATTCGAGTTCGTAGGTGCGATTTTCATTCGTCACCTTGCGCGCGGTGGTGCGCACGCGGCCGACATCCGTGGGATGAACGCGCTTGAGCCACCCTTCGAAATCCATCGGCATGCGCTCGATGATCGTGCCAAGCAGAAACTTTGTGTCGCCGTCCCAAAGCAGGCATCCGGCATCGAGATCGCGGTGGAGCACGAGCTGGCCGAGTGCCTCGACGAGGCGGCTGTTCCGCTGCTCGAGCCATTCCTGGCCGCGTTTGGCTTCGCCGCCGGTGGACTCCGCGACGAGGTGGGAGCTGCGGATGTTAAAATAAATCAGCGCGACGACTCCGCAGGCGATGACCGCGATGCCAATGCCGGTGCCGACCCACATGCGGAGGCTTTGCAGCGTGCTTTCCTGGGAGTTGCTGGTGAGATCGGCCTCGATGGCGGCGTCGGCGCCGAGCGGCGCGACGCCGGGGCGCCAGAAACGATAGCCGTCGTAGTTCGACGTGTCGGGCGCCCCGGATTCCCGAGTTTTGAGGACTTCCTTGACTACGGAGTAGGCGGGATCGTCGGCAGGCAGCGCGGTGCGGAGCGGGGTGGGATTGACGGGCCGCTTCATGCCGACTTCTCCGGCTACGGTCTCGCTATCGAGGATCACGACGGGATTGCCGGCGTGGTCCAGCATGAACGTGCGCACGCGGCTCACGTCGGGATATTGCTTGTGAAACGCGACCAATGTCGCCAGCGCGCGCTTGTGGGCGTCGGACCACATTTTTTCGCCGAGCGCGACGCGGGTGTGGAGTGCGGGATCGAGGCCGAGCATCGCGGCGCGAGCGGAATAGACGGCTTCCTTGCGGATCGACTCCGCCAATTTGCGCTCGCCGTATTGACCGCCCATCCAGACGCCGACCACGGCGCATGCGGTGAGAGCGGCCCAAATCAACAGTGATTCACGCGCCGGTTGAAAGGCGCTGCTCAAGCTGGTTGGCGGTGGTGCGGACATGCTTCGCTGTCGCGGTTGTGGATAAAAATAGTCAAATAAGGCATCTAGCCAAGTCCGGATGTGATCGAGATTCAAAATACTTGCGATTTCCCGCCTTCACTGGGTGCGAGGCGGCTTGACAGGTGCGATGCGGATGTTTCCAGTCAATCCATGAGTCTTCGTTCCTTCTTTCTTGTCACCGCCGCCCTTGCCATGGCTCCCGCCTTGGCGCGTGCTGATGTCGCCGGGAGCCTGAGTGCGGATCAGTTGTCGCAGTTGAAGGGCGGTCGGATGGTGGTGGAGTCGAAGGACATGCCGGGTGGCGTGTGGCCGCAGATCACGATTTACACCTTGGTGAACGCGCCGGTGGCGACGATTTCGGGAGTCTTCAAGGATTACGCGCATGCGCAGGATTTCCAGCCGAGCCTCATTTCGGCGAAGGTGATTTCGCAGCCGAGTCCGAATGTCTTCAATGTGGAATACACGCAGAAAATGCCGCTTTTCGGCACGACGAATGTCACCGTGCAAAATACTTTCACCGATTCCAATGCCGGGGTGACGGTGCAGTGGAAGCTGCTGAAGTCGGCGATGGCGGACATCTCGGATGGCTCGTTGCGCGTGGAGCCCTACGGGAGCGGCTCCATCATGCGCTACACGAATTACGTAAAGCCGAAATTTGCGCTCGCGGGCGTGGCAAAAGGCGCGGCGCTCGATTCCGTGAAGACCACCGTGAGCGAACTCAAAGCCGAGGCGGAAAAGCGCGCGAAGAAGTGACGGCGCGCGCATGACCGAGATCGATCATCAGATCGCCGGCGGCACGTTGATCGTGCGCCCGAGAGGGCGTCTGGATGCCCGTGTCTGCGTCGAACTCGAGCGCGTGATCGGGGCGCTTTTCGGTCCGTCGGCGCATCACCTCGTGCTGAACTTGCAGGATGTGACCTACCTCAGCAGCGCGAGCCTGGATCGGCCTGACAGTGGCCCGGACTCTCGATCCGGCCCGCATGGGATCATCGAGGGCCGCAATGGGCGCCTATCGGGCCTGAAGCTTGAAATTGCTTTCGTTGCTGCCGGAGATTTTCCCTTTGAAGTAACGGGAAAGCTTTTGAGAGGGATCAATCAAGCCGTGGAATTCGCCGCTGATTTTTGACCCGTCGGCGATGTGAAGCATGGTGTTCGCGGTAAAAGCGCCGCGCCGGATGCGCAGGCTTCGCAGATTTCCGCGCAGCCGCACCGAGTTTCTTTGCAGCACCAGACCCTGCGAAGTGACAGTTCGCGTGATGTAGCCCCGCACCCTGCCGTGGTTGTTGATATGCACCTTCGAGGGACCGTAAGTCACGCGGATGCCGGAAACGGAAGCATGCCCGGTTGCGGAATATTTCCCCCGCACGATGTTTCCATCCGAAACTGGAAGGGCAAAGGCGGAGATCGACGGGAGAACTGCCAGCAGGGCGAGAATGGCGGCGCGCATCGGGGAGTAATAGACGCGGAATTTCCCTCTGTCAACGGACGCTCCTTCCTAAGTGTCGTTGCAGTTTCGGGCAAGGCGGCGCAAATTTTCTTGTTGCGCGAGGGCAAGCTCCGCATAGTCTCCGGTTCCTCATGCCAAAAGCAATAGCACGCAGCAAGACGAGAAAGGCTGCCGCGAAACGGTTTAAAATCACCGGGACCGGCAAAGTTCTGCGCGCTCATGCGGGTCGTCGTCACCTCCTGTCCAGCAAGTCCGCCAAGCGCAAGCGCAAGCTCGCGAAGTCGGCCGTCGTGGACAAGACCGACGAAGCTCGCGTGAAGTTGAACCTGCCTTTCTCCTAGAACCCAGCGACTTCGCGGTCTGCCCCGAGCTTGACTCGGGGATATGAAGCAGACGAGGCCCGAAGTCCCATTTAAACGAACAGTCCGCTTCACGGAGGCTCCGGTTTTAACGCCGGGGTTTTAAAAATACCATGAGAGCAACCAATGCTCCCGCCAGCCGCGAGCGCCGCAAGCGCGTCGTGGACGCCTCGAAAGGCTACCGCGGCCGTCGTTCCAAGCTCTTTCGTTATGCGAAAGACGCTCAGATGAAGGCCAAATATTGGGCTTATCGCGACCGCAAGGTCCGCAAACGCGACTTCCGCTCGCTCTGGATCAGCCGCCTCAGCGCCGCCGCCCGTGCGCAAGGCCTCACCTACAGCCGCTTCATCGAAGGCCTCAAAGCCGCCAACATCGGTCTCGACCGCAAGGTCCTCTCCGACCTCGCCGTCACCGACGAGGCCGCTTTCAACGCCATCGTCAAGCAGGCCGCTTCGGCGCTCGAGTCGAAGAAAGCCGCCTAGGAATTTTTCAACCACAGAGCGCGCAGAGGACGCAGAGAATTCTGAATATTCAGTCTCCTCCGTGAACTGTGTGTCCTCTGTGGTTTGATTCTCATGGAAGCGCAGATCGCATCGCTTCACGCCGAGGCACTCGCCGCGATTTCCGCGGCGGACACCGCATCCGCCCTCGACGCCGCCCGCGTGAAATACATGGGCCGCGCCGGCGCCATTCCCTTGCTCAGCGAAGGAATGCGCACCGTGGCGAAGGAGGACAAAGCCCGCATCGGCAAGGCGCTGAACGCGCTGCGCACCGACGTCGCCGCCGCCCTGGAGGCCCGCGAGCAATCGCTGGCGAATGCCGCCGACGATGCCGCGCTTTCGCAGATCGACGTCACGTTGCCGGGCATTCCGCCTCTCCGCGGCTCGATCCATCCTCTCACGCAGCTGCTCGACAAGGCCGTGCGCATTTTTCGCCGCATGGGTTTCGCGCTCGCCGAAGGTCCGGACATCGAGACCGAGTGGCATTGCTTCGACGCGCTGAACACGCCGCCGCACCATCCCGCGCGCAACGAGCAGGATACTTTCTACATGCCCGACGGCCGCCTGCTGCGCACGCACACCTCGACCGTGCAGATCCGCACGATGGAGAATCAGCCGCCGCCAATCCGCATCATCGCTCCCGGCGCCGCCTACCGCCGCGACGAAGTCGATGCGACGCATCTCGCGCAGTTCACGCAAATGGAAGGTCTCTATGTCGCCGAGAAAGTTTCGCTCGCGGACCTCAAGGGCACGATCGAGTTCTTCTTCCGCGAGCTGTTCGGCGAAGGCACCGCGATCCGTTTCCGCCCGCATTTTTTCCCATTCACCGAGCCGAGTTTCGAGATCGATATCCAGACCGCCGCACTGGGCGGAAAATGGATGGAGCTCGCCGGCTGCGGCATGGTCGATCC
>JAATET010000133.1 GCA_015655545.1 Chthoniobacterales bacterium
GCATGTCGTCGAACCGAGCGCCGGCGTCGATCGCACCACGCTGGCGCTCATCTGCGAGGCCTTCGACGAAGAAACCGTCACCGACGAGAAGGGCGCCTCCGAGACCCGCATCGTGCTCCGCTTCCATCCGCGCATGGCGCCGATCAAGGTCGGCATCTTCCCGCTGCTCAAGAACAAGCCCGAGCTCGTCGCGAAGGCCCGGGAGGTCGTCGACCAGCTTCGCCCGCACATGATGATCCAATACGACGAAGCCGGCGCCATTGGCCGCCGCTATCGCCGCCAGGACGAAATCGGCACGCCCTTCTGCGTGACCATCGACTTCGACACCATCGGCGAATCGGAGCGCAGCGGAGAGGGACGAAGTCAAAACGGCCCGGAAAAACTCGATACCGTCACCCTGCGCCACCGCGACTCCATGGCGCAGGAACGCATCGCGATTTCCGAGCTCAAAAGCTGGCTCCTCGAGCAAATCCGCTGACGCCGCCCGCCTCCCGACCGACATGCGCCCGATCAAGCTTGCGCGGTCAAACCGCCACCCCGACGATACCTCATCCCCCCATGAACGATTCGATCCCCCGTCGTGAATTTCTGAAAAAAGCCGGAGCCGCCGGCCTCGGCCTTTCCCTTTCCACGAGCCTCCTGTCCTTCGCGGCGCCGGCGGTTTCCCCGGAGCCGCGCCGGCTGCGCGTCGCCGTCATCGGCACGAACAGCCGCGGACTCGCGCATGTGGAAGCGCTTTGCGGGATACCCGGCGTCGAGGTGACGACGATCTGCGACGTGGACGACCGCGCCATTGCGAAGGGCATCGCCGCCGTCAAAGAACAGCAGCCGGCGGGCGCGAAGAGCGAGAAGGATTTTCGCAAAGTGCTCGCCGATCCCGCGATCGACGCCGTCACGATGGCGACGCCGGATCATTGGCACGCGCCGATGGCGATCCTCGCGCTCGCGGCTGGCAAGCCCGTCTATCTCGAAAAGCCGTGCAGCCAAAATCCGCGCGAAGGCGAGCTGCTGCTCGAAGCCATTTCAAAACACGGCGGAATCGTCCAGATGGGCAACCAGCGCCGCTCGTTTCCGAACATGCTGGCCGCGATCAAGGAAATCCACGACGGCGTCATCGGCCGCGCCTATTTCGCGCGCGCCTGGTATACGAATGCCCGCCCATCCATCGGCACCGGCAGCGAAGTTCCCGTTCCCCCGAGCCTCGATTACGAGCTCTGGCAGGGGCCGGCTCCGCGCCAGCCCTACCAGGACAACATCATTCCCTACAACTGGCATTGGTTTTGGAACTGGGGCACCGGCGAGGCGCTCAACAACGGCACGCACGAGGTGGATGTCTGCCGCTGGGCGCTCGATGCCGGCTTCCCAAGCCGCGTGATTTCCGCCGGCGGCCGCTACGCGTTTCACGACGACTGGCAAACACCCGACACCCAAACCATCGCCTGGGATTTTCCGGATGGCAAAAGCCTGGCTTGGGAGGGGCGCAGCTGTAACAAATTCCCGGTCGAAGGCCTGGAGCGCGGGGCATTGATCTTCGGCACCAAGGGCGCCGCGCTGCTCGAAGGCGACAACTACACCGCCTACGACGCGAAGAACAACGTCATCCGCCAGCTCGAGAGCGGCCGCGGCGTCAAGGATTCCACGAACGTCCTCAGCAGCACCGGTCCGGCGCTCGACCGGCTGCATTTCGAAAATTTCGTGGATGCGATCCGCAATGGCGCGCCGCTGCATTCCCCCATCTCGGAGGGTCACAAAAGCTGCACTTTGCTCCATCTCGGCAACATCGCCTGGCGCACCAATCGCGAGCTGCATACCGATCCGGCAACCGGTCATATCCAAAACGATCCCGGCGCCATGAAACTGTGGTCGCGCGACTACGAGCCCGGCTGGGAGCCGAAAGTGTAGCTCCGCGCTAGTCGAGCGTCCGCCGGTAGCGCTTCACTCCGACGGTCAGCACGATCGCGGCAAAAAGCGCGAGCGGCCAGATGTCGCGCGACACGTCGGCGAGGCCGTTTCCCTTGAGCAAAATCCCCCGCACGATCCGCAGGAAATGCGTGAGCGGAAAAATCTCGCCGAGCCATTGCGCCCAATGTGGCATGCCGCGAAATGGGAACATGAAGCCGGACAGCAGGATCGACGGAAGAAAGACAAAAAACGTCATCTGCATGGCCTGCAGCTGGTTCTTTGCGACCGTGGAAATGGTGATGCCGAGCGAAAGATTCGCCGCTATGAATACGAACGCCGCCGCGAGCAGCAGCGTGAGACTTCCGAGCATCGGCACGTGAAACAGATAGTGCGACACGAGCAGAATGATGCCGACCTGCACGTAGCCGACCATGATGTAGGGCACGATCTTGCCGATGAGCACTTCGCTCGGACGCGTCGGCATCGAGAGCAGATTTTCCATCGTCCCGCGCTCGCGCTCGCGCGTGATCGCCAGACCGGTGATCATCACCATCGTCATCGTGAGAATCACGCCCATCAAACCGGGAACGATGTTGTATTGCGTGATGACCTCGGGGTTGTAGAGCGCATGCACGCGCACATCGACCGGGCCCGCCGTGCCGGCGAGAAACTCCAGCGGGCCTTTCAGATCGTTGATGAGCGCCTGGTCGAACAAGCTGGTCAGCGCTCCGAGCGCCTGGCCCGTCGCGGCGGGATCGGTCGCATCGGCCTCGACGAGGATCGCCGGCCGGTCGCCGCGCACGAGGTCGCGGGAGAAATTCTGCGGAATATTGATGACGAATTGCACCTGCCCCCGCGCCAGCAGGTCGCGGCCCTCGCGCTCGGTTTTCACCTCGCGCACGAAGTCGTAGTAGGTGCTGTTTTGCAGCGCGTGCAGGATCGTGCGCGCCTGCGGGCCATGATCCGCCATCAATACCGCGGCGGGCAAATGGCGCGGATCGGAATTGATGGCGTAGCCAAAAAGCAGCAGCTGGATCACCGGGATCCCGAGCATCATGGCAAACGTCAGCTTGTCGCGGCGCATCTGCGTGAACTCCTTCACGATCATCGCCACGAGCCGTTGCGCGGAAAATCCAGACCGCTCGTTCATGCGTCGAAATTGTCCTTCGACCGATCCATGAGATGGATGAACACGTCCTCGAGTCCCGAGCGGATTTTCGTCCACTCGCGGCCCTCCCGAAACGGCGCGATCGCGCGCTCGAGCGCCTCGGGATCGTCACCGCTCACGTGCAGCATGTTCCCGAACGCCACCGCCTGCCGCACGCCCGCCTTGCCGCGCAGCTGGCGGGCGAGGCTCGCGAGATCCGGCCCCGAGACACTCCAGGTCGCAAGCCCCACATGATCGATCACCTCCCGCACCGTGCCGTGCGTGAGCAGATTGCCGTAAGCGATGTAAGCCAGGCGATGGCAGCGCTCGGCCTCATCCATGTAATGCGTCGTGATGAGAAAGGTCAGCCCTTCCGCGGCCAGCTCGTGGATCTGTTCCCAAAAATCCCGCCGCGCCTTCGGATCCACGCCCGCGGTCGGCTCGTCGAGCAGGAGCAGCTTCGGCTGGTGAATGAGGCAGGCCGCCAGCGCGAGCCGCTGCTTCCAGCCGCCGGAGAGCTCGCCGGCGAGCTGCTTTTGACGACCGGACAGGCCGAGCCGCTCGATACTCGCATTCACCGCCTCGCGCCGGCCCGGAATGCCATACATCCGCGCCACGAAATCGAGATTCTCGGCAATGCTCAGGTCCTCGTAAAAACTGAACCGCTGCGTCATGTAGCCGACGTTTCGCTTGATCGATTCGCTCTCGCGGATCACGTCGTGGCCGAGACAGGTGCCGCTGCCGCCATCCGCGCGCAGCAGGCCGCAAAGCATGCGGATGAACGTCGTCTTGCCGCTGCCGTTCGGGCCGAGGAAGCCGTAAATTTCACCGACGCGCACTTGCAGCGCGATGTCGTTGACGACCGTGCGATCGCCGAAGCGCTTCGTCATCCCGCGGACGTCGATCGCCAGTTCCTCGCTCATGGCGCCGCGAATTCGACATCCACCGGCTGCCCCGGATGCAGCTTCGCCGAGGTGGCGTCGTCGAAAACCGACTCCACCATGAAGACGAGCTTCCCGCGACTTTCCTGGCTGTAGATCACCGGCGGCGTGTATTCCGCGCGCGGCGAAATGAAACTCACTTTGCCGACCGCCGGCTCCGGCGCGCCATCGATGAACACTTTCACGGTTTCGCCATAGCGCAGACTTCCGACGCGCCCTTCCGGCACGAACGCCCGCACTTTGATATTCTCCGGCGGCAACAATGCCGCCACGGGCCGGCCCGCCGCCACCCATTCGCCCTGCTGGTAGAGCGTGTCGAAAACGACGCCGGCCTCCGGGGCAAACTGGCTCTTCTGCGAAAGATCCCAGTCCGCGCGAGCAAGGGCAGCTTCCTGCGCGCGCACGGCGGCCGCGGCCGCGGCGACCTGATCGGAACGCGAACCGAGCCGCGCGGTTTTCAAATCGGCCCCGATCTGGGCGACGCGCCGGTCATCCTGGTCGCGAGTCGAGCGGGCGCGATCCATTTCCTGCATGGCGGAGACGCCGGTGCGCAAAAGTTTTTCCTGCCGTGTGTATTCCCTGCCGGATAAAACCGCCGCCGCGCGCGCCTGCTCCAGCTGGGCCTCGAGCGACTGGATTTCCGTCGGCCGCAGACCGCGTTTCACATCCTCGAGCGTGGCCCGGGCCTGGATGAGTTTTCGCTCCGCCTCGTCGCGCTGGGCCTTTTCCGCGCCGGACTCCAAAGTGAAGAGAAGGTCGCCTTTTTTCACCGCCGCGCCGCGCTGGACAGCGAGGCGGTCGAGCTGCCCTGGGAGCGGCGAGGCCACATAGACGAATTCTCCCTCGACGTAGCCTTGGACGAGATTGGTGTGATCGCGTCCGCAACCTGCCAGCAGGAAAGCGAGCAGCACGGTCAAAATGGTGGATTTCATAATTTCAGCCGGCCCTGCTCCGTCATCGTGCCTTCGAGAAAAATGCGGATGATTTCGGTGAATGCCGCCCGCGCCGTCAGGCCGAGTTCGGCCAGTTTTTGCGGATTCACGATGCCATCCGCCGCGCCGGTCAGGAACTCGATCATCAGCTTCTCCGGCACGTCGCCGCGGATCATGCCCGCGGCTTTTCCCTCGCGAAGCATCGTCGTAAAATGTCGATGAATGATCGAGCGCCGATGGGCGCGCACTTTTTCGAAAAGCTCCGGCGCCTCGCGAGCCATATCCCGCAAAAAAGGCGGCTGCACTTCCTCGGTGTGCCGTCGGATGCAGGCGAGCAGCGCATGAAGGCGTGCTGGAAAGTCCCCCCGGCCATCGGCGGCGATCGCGAAAAGCTCCGCTTCGATTTCGCCGAATTTATCGGCGATCACTTCTTCCAGCAGCGAGACTTTGCCGGAAAAATGGGTGTAGAGCGTCTTTTTGCTCATTCCCAGTTCGCTCGCGAGATCGTCCATGGTCACATTCCGAAATCCGTGAGCCATGAAATGTCGGCGCGCACCGTTCAAAATACGCGCACGCGCACCATTCGTGGATTTGGCAAGGTGGATCCGGGTTTCCACAGGAAACTGATATGGTATTTTAAGTTTCCTGCGCGGGAAAGTCATTTATTACCGATTCCGCATTGCCACCCGCTCATATTGGGTTTCCTTTTTCGGCAACTCTTCGCAAACTGATGTGTTTCGTTGAAATGCGTTCCTTCATGATCCGCTCCAGGAAGTCGTTCCGGTTTCCGGCCCTCGCTCTCACCATCCTTGCTTCGTGGGCCGAGCCAGCCGCCGCCGCGACTTTTGCGGGCCCGCCGGTCCAGCCTTTCGCCCAATGGGGACGCGAGACACTTGCGCAGATCGACAAGGATTTCTGGCAGCCCGGGTCGCGGCTCTATGCCGATACGGCGAATTTCAAAAAACCCGCCGACCGAAAAGGATCCCGGCACCCAGCCTTCATGTGGGGATGCGGCGTGCAGTTGACCGCACTGGCGGCAGCGGCCCGAATCGATCGGATCGCCTACGGCACAAGATTGAACACCTACGCCGCCGAGCTCGAAAAATACTGGATCGTGAGCGACGGAATCGGCGGCTACAATGTCCAGCCCGGGATGAAAAATTCCGACCGCTATTACGACGACAATGCGTGGATCGTCCTCGGGATGCTTGAGGTTTTCGAGGTCACCGGCGATCGGAAGTATTTGGACAAGGCCGAACAAACGATGAAGTTCGTCCTAAGCGGGGAGGATCAGGTGCTCGATGGCGGCCTTTATTGGCAGGAGAACAAAAAAGAATCGAAGCATACCTGCACCAATGCCCCGGCCATAACGGGGTTGGTCGAGCTCTACCAGGCTACCGGAAAGAAAGAATATCTCGACACCGCTCTTCGCCTTTACGCGTGGACGCGCGCGCATCTTCAGGGGCCGAATGCGCTGTATTGGGATCACATCCGAGTGACCGGCGAAATAAACAAGGGGCAGTTGACCTACAATACAGCGCTTATGATTCGAGCCAATTGCCTGCTCTATCAAGCCACCCAGGATCCCAAATATCTCGACGAAGCGCGGCGGGAAGGCAAAGCCGGCATCGACCGCTGGATCCGGCCCGACGGGGCAGTCGCAGACTCGGGCCGGTTCGCACACTTGTTCCTCGGCTCCCTGCTGGCTCTCGCGAAGCTGGATCCCGACCCGACATGGTGCAAGACCATCGACCGCACGCTGCGATATGTTCATAACAAGCTGAAGGATCGCAACGGCCGCTACCCGAATGTTTGGGATAGAATCCCGACCGCGCCCTTGGAAAAAGTCGAGCTGCTCGATGAGGCAAGTGTGGCCCGCGCCTACCTGGAAGCGGCCTCGCCGTTTCCGCTGCCGAAACCAATTCCGGCAGCCAAGCCAGGCCCGGCCCCAAACCCGACCCCAACGGCCAAGCCGAATCCGCAGCCAACGCAATAGGCCTTGGAATCGTGTAAAGGGGATGTGTCCTCTGCCTCGCGTTCCATATCGCTAGCTTCATACCGGTCAGACAAAGCGAATACTTGGAAGAGAAGACGCCAAGCTCGAACACATCTCAGGATGCTCGGTGCCCAGCCCTTCGGCGAACGCTGCAATCCGGAATCCCTCCTCCCGGCGGGCGTCCGAGTCCGTTAATGAGTACTCGTTGAGTAGTGTCCGCTTTTTGGGACACTTTTACCCGCTTCGCGAAAAGGGACACTTTCGGGGACACCTGCCCAAAAAGTGATCTATCTTCGCCCATGCTCAAAGCCGAAAACCTTGTATTTATCAGGGTTTGCGGGTGATTTTGGTTCATGGCGGAGGGGGTGGGATTCGAACCCACGGTAAGTTTAACCCTACGCACGATTTCGAGTCGTGTGCCTTAAACCGGACTCAGCCACCCCTCCTTTTTGGAACCGGGCATCGTAACGGTGAACGGCGCGATTGCAATCACGAAAGCCCCCTCCTTACGCGCATGCTGGCCTCGCCACGCGAATCTGCTAACACGTTTCTCATGAAGATTCTTCTCGCCGCTTCCGAGCTGGAGCCGTTTACCGGTCCGGGTGAATTTTCCGCCGCCATCCGCGCGCTTTCCGGCGAATTGCTCGTCCGCGGCCACGAAGTCAGCGTCGTGCTGCCCTACTATCGCGCGGCGCGAGAAAACGGCGCCGCAAAAGCGAAACGCACCGGCGCAAAATTCTCGGTGCCGGTCGGCGGCGCGCGGTTTCCCTGCGTCATTCGCGAGATGCGCGCGCCCAATGGCGTGCAGGTTTTCTTCGTGGAGCGCGACGAATTTTTAGACCGCTCCGGTCTCTACGGCACGGAAGAAAGCGACTATCAGGACAACTCCGCCCGGTTCATTTTCTTTTCGAAATGCGTCGTCGAGCTCGCGAAGCGCATGGAACCCGCGCCGGAAATCCTTCACACGCACAACTGGCAGGCCGCGCTCGTTCCGGTCTTCGCCGCCGATCAACAGCTGGCGGCTCGCACGGTTCTTTCCGCTCATACGCTGGCCTATCAAGGCAATTTCTGGAGCTACGACTTCGGCCTCACCAACCTTCCCATCGAATATTTTTCCCCTCGCGGACTTGAATACTACGGCAGCATGAATCTGCTGAAGGCAGGCATCCTTTATGCGAACAGCGTGGTTCTGCCCGGTCCGCGTTACGTCGGCGAAGCGCAAACTCCCGCCCACGGTTGCGGCCTCGATCCGGTCATGCGCGAGCAGGCCGCCAAGCTCGAAGGTATCGCGAGCGGTCTCGATACCGCAGCGTGGAATCCCGCCACCGACAAGGCTCTGCCGAAGCGCTACCAATCCGCCGCGGCCAAGAGCGCGAACCGAAAAAAGTGGCTTGCGGAAACCGGGCTCACCCCGGACGGACTGCAACTCCTCGTCGTCACGGAGGCAATGAACGACGATGGCATGACGACACTGCTGCCCGCCCTCGATCGGCTTTGCGAATCGGGCGCTTGCCTCGCGATTCTCGGTAAAGTTTCTTCCGCAAATCTGGCCGGTATGGAATTCGCCCGCCGCCGACACGCCGGACAGATCGCGTGGCTTCCAGATTACGATGAAACCGCCCTGCGACTGGCGCTTGGCGGGTCGGACGCGCTCCTGTGCCCCGCTCCCGTGATACCCGATGCCGGCGTGCTCCTGCGCGGATTTCGTTACGGCGTCGTTCCCATCGCCCTGGCGTGTGTCGGCCTGCAGGCATTGGCGCCAGCTGCCCGCGATGGAGCCGGATTCGGCTTTCCATTTTTCAAGGAGACTCCCGAGGCATTGATCGATGCCGTGCGCCATGTCGCAAGCGTGCAACGCGACTCCATCGCCTGGAATGCCGTGGTCGACCGCGCCATGGCGGCCGACTTTTCCTGGGCCGCCAACGCCGCAGCCACCGAGGCTCTTTACACCGCGATCCTGGCGAAGGCCGGTCTGTTGCGCGCCGCCTGATGCTCCCGGAATTGCGGACAGAAATCCCCGGCCCGGAATCGCGCCGTCTGGCCGCCGAGCTGCGCCGCTACGAATCGCGCAATATCACGTTCATCAATCCGCACTTTCCCGTTTTTTGGGAACGAGCCTCCGGCGTGAATGTCTGGGACGTGGACGACAATCGTTTCCTCGACCTCACTTCCGCCTTCGCCGTCGCGGGTCTCGGGCACAATGCACCCGTGGTCATCGAGGCGATGCGCGATCAATCGGAACGGCTGATCCACGCGATGGGCGACGTCCATCCCACGCGCGCGAAAGCCGAGCTTTGCCGATTGCTCAGCGAAATCACGTTCGAGCGGTGGGAGGCCGGAACGGGGCGCACAATCCTCGCAAATTCCGGATCGGAAGCGGTCGAGGCCGCGCTCAAGACAGGGTTGTTGCATACCGGAAAACCGGGCGTGATTTCCTTCACCGGCGGCTATCATGGACTCGGTCATTGGGCTCTGGAAACGAGCGGCATTCCCTATTTCCGCGAGCCTTTTCGCGCGCAGCTGGGGCGTTTCGGCGTGCAAGCTCCGTATCCGGCCCGCGGCGAACGGGTCGAAGATTTACGAAGCCGGATCGTCGCGCTGCTCGGTCAACATGAGATCGGCGCGATTCTCGTCGAGCCCGTGCAAGGGCGCGGCGGTGAAGTCGTGCCACCGGACGAGTTTCTGCCCATGCTCCGCGAAGTGTGCGACGCGCACGGCACGCTGCTTGTCCTCGATGAAATCTATACCGGCTTCCATCGCACGGGCCGCCTTTTCGCCTGCGAGCACTCGGGCGTGGTGCCGGATCTGATCTGTCTCGGCAAAGCGCTCACCTCAGGCTTCCCGCTCTCCGCCTGCGTCGGTCGCGGCGCGATCATGGACGCGTGGCCGGAAAACAGCGGCGAGGCGTTGCACACGAGCACTTATCTCGGCAATCCGATCGGCTGCGCGGTGGCGATCGCCTCCATTCGCGAACACCTCAGGGCCGAAAGCGAATCATTGGTCCGCGAGACTTCCGCATGGCTCGAGGAATCGCTCGCCTCCCTGCAAAGCCCGCGCATCGGCGAACTCCGCGGCCTTGGCTTGATGCGCGGCATCGCCCTCGTGCGCGGCGACGGCTCGCCCGACACCACGCTCGCGGGCGCGATCGTCACCCAGTCCTTGAAAGACGGGCTGCTGCTCCTGGCCGGCTCGCCGAGCGGCAACGTCCTCTCACTCACGCCGCCCTTCGCCATCACGCGCGAGGAAATCGCTTTTGCGATCGGAAAAATTCAGGAATACGTCACGTCCCTGCCCGGATCCATTTCGTAATCGACGGACAGGCGCTCCGTCGTATTCGGGCGGATGACTTCTTCGAGAAATTTTACGTGGTTCGGATCTTCGCGATACATCGCGAGCTTCTCCGTGCTCTCGACATCGACCGAGAGGAAAAACGGCCACGCCGCATCGGGCAGGAGCGGCTTGCCGCATTTCACGTTCAGCACTTCGGGAATCTTCAGCAGCAGGATGCGCGTCTGGCGCATCATCCACTCGATTTTCTCGTCGTCCACCCCGGGCTTGAGCTTGAACAGGACGAGATGGTGAATCATCGAAACTGCGTGCGCGTCGCGATTACCGCGACCAGTCGAGCGCGCCTTTTTTGATCGCGTAGATGTAGCCGATGAGGAGCACGGCCACGAAGAGGGACATGCTGCCGAGAATCAGCTTCCCGTGCGTGGCGACCGTCTCGGTGAAGGTAACCGCCCACGGATACATGAAGACGATCTCGATATCGAAAAGGATGAAGAGCATCGCCACGAGATAGAACTTCACGCTGAAACGCGGCTGGGTGCCGACTTCCGGAATCACGCCGCACTCGTAGGAGGCGTCCTTGTTCGAGCTGCGGCGGCCGATGCGGCCGACCAATAAATTCAACCCGAGCGTAACGGTGGCGAAGCCGACAGCCACGAGGATGTGCAGCAAAACGGGAACGTAGTCCTGAAGCATGGACTGGGCGTATATCGAATCTCGTGAATCTCCGCAACCGAAGACCGCAGCCTACTTGGCCGCAGTCGCGGCGACGGGCAGGCCGATCGGAGGCGGTGGCGTGAGCGCCTTCGAAAGCGAAGCGAGTCCCTTGTATTTTTTGCCGGTCTTTTTGACCATGCCGCGGGACACCAGATTCTGGAGCTTTTCGTAAGCGCGAAGCCGAAGCATTTCCTCGCCACCGCTGGCGGCGTTGCGGGCGCGAAGAGCTTCGTGCACCACTTCAAAGAGCTGCTTGAATTCGAACGAGGTCTTTTTCGAGAGAGCGGCTACCAACTCTTCCGTCACTAAATCGGGAAGCCGACGAGAAAACGCACTTTTTCTTTGCATAAGAGTGAATGATGAAGCTACCACACTATGGGCGCAAAGTCAGCCATTATTCTCAAGAATGGCCGGATTCCAAGTTTTGTCTCCTTACGATTTGAGACGCTTTTTCCACGAGTAGGATCCGAATTCGTATAACGCATCGCTCCTTTTTCTCGCCCGCTGGATGACCGCGTCGTAAGCGGGCAACCCCGGCGCACCGTCGATCTCCAGAAAAAAAACCGCTCGATCCGCCTTGCCGGGATACGGACGCGAAATGATGCGATTGATGTTCACCTCCGCCTTCGCAAAAGGCTCCAGAAACCGATACAGACTGCCGCTTTCGTTGCCGAACGAGACTGCCAGTGCGGTGCGGGCGTTTCTCGGGTCGGCCGGGCGTTGTTCCTGCCGCGACAGCACGAGGAACTGCGTGACATTCACCTTGGAGCCGACCTGCGGCCGCGCGAGCACATCGAGACCGTAAATTTCCGCCGCTCCGGGCGCGGAAAGCGCGGCTCCGCCCTTGATCGCCGCCGCACGCTCCGCCGCCACCGCCGTGCTGGCCACCGCTTCGGTTTCCGCCTTCGGATAATTCGCACGCAGCCACTCGCGGTGATGCTGCAACTGCACGAAATGCGAAAAAATCCGCTTCACCGGCGCCTTCTCGCGGCCGATGAGGACGATCCGCACATCGAGTGCAATCTCCTCGATGACGAAGAGCGAGCCGGCATTCTCGATCAAAAGATCCACCGTGTCGTAGATCGTGCCGCCCGAGGAATTTTCCAGCGGCACGACAGCGAGCGCGGTCGGGTCATTGAGCAGAAAATCGAAAATCGCGCCCATGCTCGGGCAAGCCGCGAGCCGGTCGTCCGAGCGGAAACGCTTCCGCGCGACGATATGCGAGAACGTGCCAACGGGGCCGAGATACGCGACGGGCGACATCCCTCATTCAAAGCGGAATTCGCGCCGCTCCGGCAATCACCTTCTTCCTCGATTTCACCGCCACGATCCGCCAGCGTTCCCCGCATGATTCTCACGTGGCTCACGAAATATCGCGACTTCGGCCTCCTCCTTCTTCGGCTCGGTCTCGGCGGAATGTTTGCCGTCGTGCATGGCTGGCCGAAAATCTCCGGAGGCCCGCATGTCTGGAAGGCCACCGGCGAGGCGATGAAAAATCTCGGCGTCCATTTCGCGCCGGAAATGTGGGGTTTCCTCGCCGCGCTCGCGGAATTCGGCGGCGGGATTCTCCTCATCCTGTGCCTGCTTTTCCGCCCCGCCTGCGGCGCGCTCGCCTTCACCATGGCGGTCGCCGCGACCATGCTCTTCAAGATGCACGGCGCGGTTGGCGAGGCCTCGCAACCGATCGAGCTCGGGATCGTCTTTCTCGCGCTGCTCTTCATCGGCCCCGGCCGCTACAGCCTCGATAAAAACTGACAACCGTGAACGGGCAGGATTTTTTTGCAAAGCTGCCTCTGGTGGATTGAGCCGTGGATGCGCTCGTTTACATTGGCATCCTGCTTGCGGGCCTGGTTCCGGGCCTCTACATGCTCGCCCAATACAACTCGCTCATCGAGTTGCGGAACCGCACCCGCCAAGGCTGGAGCGACATCGATGCCGCGTTAAAACGTCGCTACGACCTCATCCCGCGACTGGTCGAGATCGTCCGCGGCTACGCGGCTCACGAGCGCGAAGTCTTCGAGCAGATCATCACGCTGCGTGACCGTTGCGCGGCAAATCACGGCCCCGTTTCCTCCCGGGCGAAAGACGAAATCGAGCTGGTGAACGGACTGCAGATCCTCCTCGCGCGGGCCGAGGCCTATCCCGAACTCCAAGCCGGCGCGCCGTTCCAAAGCCTGCATGCGGAACTCGTAAAGACCGAGGACGGCATCCAGGCGGCGCGCAGCTCCTACAACCGTCACGTCCGCAACCTTCGCAACAAATGCGAATCGTTCCCGAGTTCGCTCGTCGCCCAGATGTTCGGTTTCCGGCCCAGCCCGTTTTTTTCCGTGGAATCCGCCCTTCGCGAGGCGCCGGAGGTTCGGATTTGAGACTCCTTCGGAAATCGCGCCGCTTCGCGATCCCGCTCAACTTGCCCATATTCCTTTCCTCCACTATAGCTTCCGGTGTCTCTTCATATATATGCTCCCGCACCGCCCCCCTCGATTTGCCACTTGCTTTGCACTCCTCCTCGCCACCGTTTTCTCCTTGAGAGCAGCGGGAAGCGGACCCGCCGCTTTCGTCGATCCCCTGATCGGCACCGCCGCGCACGGCCACATTTTCCCGGGCGCCACCGCGCCATTCGGCATGGTCCAGGTGAGTCCGGATACCGGCATTCACGAATGGGATCGCTGCTCCGGATACCACTACGATGACAAGGGATTGCTCGGATTCAGCCACACGCATCTCAGCGGCACTGGCGCCGGCGATCTCGG
This sequence comes from Chthoniobacterales bacterium, assembly GCA_015655545.1. Classification (GTDB taxonomy): domain Bacteria; phylum Verrucomicrobiota; class Verrucomicrobiia; order Chthoniobacterales; family JAATET01; genus JAATET01. The sequence continues at coordinate 13,677 of JAATET010000133.1, forward strand.
AAATCTTCTTTTCCTGCCGATGCAGGGCGAGATCCAGTGGGATCCGAAATCGACCGGCAAATCCACCCGTCTCCGCCCCGATGATGGATACCGCGCGAAATTCAGCCACGCCAATGAACACGCGGCTCCCGGCTACTACAGCGTGAAGTTGAGCAACTCGAACATTCTCGTCGAACTCACCGCCACCGCGCGCACCGCCGTTCATCGCTACACCTTTCCCAAAAGCGGCCCAGCCAGCGTCTTCATCGACCTGAACCACAAGATCAGCCCGCCCGACAAACCGAACTTCGATGGCGAGCTGAAGGTGGAAAATCCGCACACGATCAGCGGCTGGCAGCACACCGACGGCTGGTCGAACAATAAGACTTTTTACTTCGTCGCCGAGTTCTCCGAACCCATCGACGGCTCCACCCTCCAGGTGGAAGACAAACCGGTCAAAGGAAAGGAAGCCGCCGGCAAGAAAGTCCGCGGCGCGATCAATTTCCAGGTCGCATCCGGCCGCCCTCTCGTCATGAAAATCGGCGTCTCACCGATCAGCGTCGAAGGCGCTCGCAAAAACCTTCAGGCGGAAGTCGGCGCGAAGAAATTCGACGAAGTCCGCGCGGCCACGCTCGCGGATTGGAACGCCCAGCTCAGCAAGATCGCGATCGAGTCGCCCAACGCGGCCCAAAAACGCACGTTCTACACCGCGCTCTACCACACGATGGTCACGCCGAACCTCTACAACGACGCCGACGGCAGCTACGTCGGGGCCGATCGCAAGGTGCATCCGAATCCCGGCTTCAACTACTATTCCACCTTCTCGCTGTGGGATACCTTCCGTGCCGCGAACCCGCTCTACACGCTCATCGAGCCGGAACGCGTTCGCGATTTTCTGAAGACCATGCTCGTCCATTTCGAGCAATCGCCGAACCGCCAGCTTCCCATCTGGCCGCTCTGCGCCAACGAGACATGGTGCATGATCGGCTACCATTCCGTGCCCGTCATCGTGGACGCCTGGTTCAAAGGCCTGGCCGATCCCGCAGACAGCCAAAGAATCCTCACCGCGATGAAAACCAGCGCAAACTCGCGCGAAGGCCACGAGGAATATGCCAGGGGCGGCTATGTTTTCGCGGGCGAGAAGGATTCGCAAGGCGCATCCCGCACGCTCGAATACGCCTTCGACGACTGGTGCATCGCGCAATTCGCCGACGCCATCGGCGCGAAGGACGACGCGAAAACCTACTACGCCCGTTCGCAAAATTACCGGAAGATCTACGACGAAAAAACCGGCTTCATGCGCGGCCGCGGCAAAGACGGCGAATGGGTCAAGGAATTCGAACCAACCAAGGTGAACACGAACGCCTATACCGAAGGCAATGCCTGGCAATACACGTGGTCCGTCATGCAGGACGTTCCCGGTTTGATCGACTTGATGGGCGGCGGGCAGGCGTTCCTCAAAAAGCTCGATGCCTTGTGGGCGACGGAAGGCGTGGAGTCGCACGTGCCCGACGTCACCGGCCTGATCGGCCAATACGCCCACGGCAATGAGCCGAGCCACCACATCGCGTATCTCTACGATTTCGCGGGCCAGCCCTGGAAGACCCAGAAATGGACCCGGCAGATCATGGACACGATGTATTCCGACAAGCCCGACGGCTTGAGCGGCAACGAAGACTGCGGCCAGATGTCCGCGTGGTATGTGTTCAGCGCGCTTGGCCTCTACCCGGTCAATCCCGCGAGCGGCATTTACATGATCGGCAGCCCTCTTTTTCCGAAAGCCTCGGTCACGTTGGGCACGGACAAAAAGACCTTCACCGTCTCGAGCAAAAACAACTCGCCTGAAAATGCCTACATTCAGTCGGCGACGCTCAATGGCCAGCCGCTCGATCGCGCCTGGATCACGCATCGCGAGCTTATGGCCGGCGGTGCGCTCGAGTTCGTCATGGGTTCGAAGCCGAATAAGACCTGGGGCGCGAAGACGACTCCGCCCGTGACTGGTTATTGAGCAGCGGCGGCCGCGCACTCCGGCGACAGGAGGGGCGACACTCATCGATTTCCATCCTCGGAGCAGCCAGCTAGGGTCCGAAAAGCATGGCCAGCCGCTCCACGGTGATCTCGCCCAGGCTCTCGACGGCCATCTCGGCGTGCCCGAGCAGCGCGATGGGATTCGTGGTCGCCACCGCCACGCACTTCATTCCGCCGGCGTGCGCCGCCGCGATGCCGACCAACGCGTCTTCGAAGACGACGCAGCGCCGCGGATCGGCGTCCAGCCTTTTGGCCGCGGCGAGAAAAACATCCGGCGCCGGTTTCCCATGCACGACGTCCTCGCCGGTGACCACCGCCCGGAAAAATCGCCCGAGCCCGGTGGCCGCAAAAATCGCCTCGATATTCGCGCGATGCGTGGAAGATCCGACCGCACACGGCACCCCCGCCGTCTCGAGCGTTTCCAGCAATTTCCGCGCTCCCGGAAGCGGAGCCACGCCGTCCCGCCGAAGCAGCTCGCGATACAGCTCCTCCTTCCGCAGGCCGAGAGAATGGACTTCGGCGGGCGCCGAGGCCCATCCCAGGTCCGGAATGATCACTTCGTTTTTCTTCCCAAAGCCGCGTTTGAAATGGCCCTCGGGAAGCGGCTTGCGAATCTCGGCCGACAGCAACTCCCACGAGCGCTCGTGCTGCGCGGAGGAGTCGATGATCACTCCGTCCCAATCGAAGATCGCCGCAAAATTCATTCACCGTCTTAAATGAATTCGCTCTTCGCACGCAAACGCCTTCCGCGGTCTGGAGCCCCACATCATGTCGTCCTCATCCACGGCATTTGGGACACCTTTCGCAAGATGGCGAAAATGGAGCGCGCTCTTCGCGGCGCCGGATTCGAGCCCCTCGTGATCACCCTGGCCCCGAACGGCGGCCAGGCCGCGCTCGATACGCTCGGCGAACAGGTTCATCGGCAGATTGAGCACCGCGTTCCTCAAAAAGCGCGCTTCTCGATCGTCGGTTTCAGCATGGGCGGACTCGTCGCCCGCTCGTATATGCGCCAATTCGGCGATCCGGAACGCATTGCGACATTCGTCAGTCTCGCCGCCCCGAATCAAGGCACCTGGGTGGCGTGGCTGGACAACAAAACCGGCGTGCGCGACATGCGCCCGGGCAGCGCTTTCCTCTCCAGCATCGATGCGGACGCCACGCGCTTTTCCAAAACCCGCTGGATCACCATTCGCACGCCGTTCGACCTCCTCATCCTCCCCTCGACCAGCACCATGCTGCCGTGGGCGAAAAATTTTTCGTTTCCCGTGCTCGCGCACCCGCTCCTCGTGACGAATCCCCGCGTGCTCGACTGCATCATCCACGCGCTGGACGCAGACCCGATCAGCACGTAGTCGCCTCGCGAGCCGCCAGCTTCACCGCATGCGGAATCGCTCCCGCCACGAAGCCCAGGCATTCCACCGCGCCGCCGGGCTTGCCGGGCAGCGCGATCACGAGCGCGCTTTCCACCACCGCCGCCAGCCCCCGCGAAAGAATCGCGTTCGGCGTGATCTTGAACGATTCCGACCGCATCGCTTCGCCGAAGCCGGGAATCTCCACCCGCATGATTTCGCGAATCGCCTCCGGCGTGACGTCACGCTCCGCTATGCCCGTGCCGCCAGTCGTAAGAATCAACTGGCAGCCCTGACCGGCAAAAGACCGGATCGCCTGCTGAATGCGTCCGCCATCGTCCGGCACGATCGCCTGCGCCAGCACGGACCAGCCGCGACGCTCGCATTCCGCTTTTACCGCGGGGCCGCCGGCATCTTCGTATTCGCCCGCGGCCGCGCGATCGGAAACGGTGATGATTCCGACCAGCATCATGGAGCCGTCTTGGTTTTGGAAAGCAGGGTGATGCCCTCGATGCGCATCGTTTTATCGATGGCTTTGCACATGTCGTAAATCGTCAACGCGGCCGCGGCGACACCGGTGAGCGCTTCCATTTCGACACCGGTCTGCGCCGTCGTGCGCGCCGTGCATCGAACCCAAATGCCGGCCGTCTCCGGATTAAACCCAATCTCCACCGCGCTGAGCGGCAGCGGATGGCACAGCGGAATCAAATCGCTCGTTTTTTTCGCCGCCTGGATGCCGGCGATCCGCGCCGTCGCGAGCACGTTGCCCTTCGCCATTTCATCGGCCGCGATGCGCGCGAGCGTCTCCGGTTCCAGCTTGATGAAACCTTCCGCCACCGCCTCGCGGCGCGAGATCGGTTTTGCGGAAACATCCACCATGCGCGCGGCGCCGCTTTCGTCCAGATGCGTGAATTCCTTGCTCATCCGCCAATCGCCACCATGCGCCTTCCGGGTTCATACGCGCCACGGAAATCATGCTCCTTCGGCTTGCGCGCCACCACGCCGCGAAAAATTTCCCGCAGGTCCCCGTCCGTCGCTCCATCCCGCAGCGGCCCGCGCAAATCGAACTCCAGATGGCTCCCAAGACACGGCCGCAGCTTCCCGTCGCACGTCAGCCGCAGCTTGTCGCAGCTCTCGCAGAAATGAAAATCGGTCATCGCGCCGATGAAGCCGACCCGCTGATCGCGGCCGGCGACTTGATAATACGAGGCCGGGCCGTTCGTGCGGAAGCCCGGCTCCGGCATCAGCGCGCCATGTTCTTCCTCGATCCGCCGCATCGCCGCGCGCACCGGAAAGAAATTCTCCTCGGAAAGAACGTCGCGATCCGACACCGGCATCAGCTCGATGAAACGCAGCAGCAATCTGCGTTCGAGCGCGAAATCCAGCAACGGCAGGATTGTTTTTTCAGAACGTCCACGCACGAGCACGGCGTTCAGCCGGATCGACTCGAAACCGGCCGCCTGCGCCGCGTCGATGCCTTCCCGCACGCGCGGCAGATAGTCCCGTCCCGTCACCGCCGCGTAGTCCGCGCGATCCAGCGTATCGAGCGAAATGTTCACGCTCCGCACGCCGCGCGCGCGCAACGCCCGCGCCATCGTCACGCCATTCGTGCCCTGGCCAAGCAAAGTGCCATTGGTGGACACGCCGATTTCCTCGATGCCTGGAATCTCCGCGAGCATTTCGAACAACCGCGGAATTTCCCGGCGCGTGAGCGGTTCACCGCCAGTCACCCGCACTTTTCTCACGCCGAGCGCCGCCGCCACGCCCACCACCCGCCCGATCTCCTCAAACGACAGCACCTCCTCGCGCGGCAGCCATTCCCGCAGCTCGCCGGGCATGCAATAGGCGCACCGCTCGTTGCAACGGTCGGTCACCGAAATGCGCAGATACGAAATGCGATGCCCGAAAGTATCCTCCACGCCGGCACGAATAGCGCGTATCCGCTTCCTCTTCCACTTCATCTTCCTCTTCCTCCACTCGCCCCATTTGGAAGAAGTGGAAGATGAAGAGGACGAGGAAGATTAATTCGGCTTCCACCGCCTCCGCATCCCGGTTATCCAGAGCCCGTGGAAATCAGCAAAACCGAGGAAAAAGGCGCCAGCATTCTCGCGCTCAATGGCGAAATCGACCTTCACGCCTCGCCCACATTGCGGGCCGAGCTCCACAGCCTCGTCGAAGCGAAAACGCCCGCGATCGTCGCGGATTTCTCCGGCGTCCAATATATCGACTCCTCCGGTCTCGCCACGCTGGTCGAATACGTCCGCGACAGCAAGCCCTTCGGCGGCAAGATCGCCCTCTTCGGCCTCCAGCCCAAAGTCAAAATGGTCTTCGAGCTCGTGCGCTTGAACGAATTATTCACCATCGCGGACTCGAAGGAATCCGCGCTCGCCGCCGTCACCGCGGCCTGATTCCCTTTCGGCGTGCGAGACTGGTTCACGCTCAACGCCCAGGTCCTCTACTGGCTGCTCGTCGCGCCCTTTCGCGGCGTGCCCGTGCGGCTCGGCCCGGTCTTTGAACAAATGGTCCGCATCGGCGTGCAGGCCGTGCCGATGACCGCGCTCACCTCGCTCAGCATCGGCATCACGCTCGCCATGCAAGGCGCGCACGAGCTCACCCGCATGGGCGCGGCGTCCTTCGTCCCCGATCTCGTCGCCATGACCATCCTGCGCGAGCTCGGTCCGCTGCTCGTCGGCGTCGTCGTGATCGGGCGCAGCGGCTCGGCGGTGACCGCGGAGCTCGGAACGATGAAGGTTTCCGAGGAAATCGAGGCTCTCGAAGTGATGGCCATCGACCCGATGCGTTATCTCGTGCTGCCGCGTTTCGTCGCCATGCTCGTGATGCTGCCGGCGCTCACGGTTTTCGGAAATTACATCGGCATGGCCGGCGGCTGGGCGATCTGCCATTTCTCGCTCGATATGGAAACGGCCTCCTACATTCGCCGGCTGGTCGAGAGTTCGCACCCGATGGATCTCTACAGCGGCATGGTGAAGAGCGTCGTCTTCGCATGGCTCATCATCACGATCTCGTGCGTCTACGGGCTCGGCGTCAAAGGCGGCGCCGAGGGCGTGGGCCGCGCCACGACAAATTCCGTCGTCGTCTCGATCCTCACCATGCTCATCGCGGACGCGTGCCTCACCGCGATCTTTTTCTTCGGCGAATCATGAGCGAGCCCGTCATTGAAGTGCGCGACCTCGTGCGGAAATTCGGCGACCGCACCGTGCTGAACGGCATTTCGTTCACCGTCGAGAAGGGCGACACGATGATCATCATGGGCGGCAGCGGCTGCGGAAAAAGCACCCTCCTGCGCCACATCATCGGCTCCATGATGCCGACCAGCGGCTCGATCAAGATCTTCGGCCAGGAGACGACCGGCATGACGCCGCAGGAATTGCAAAAACTCCGTCTGCGCTTCGGGATGAATTTTCAATTCGGCGCGCTGCTCCAATCGCTCACCGTCGGCGAAAACGTCGCCCTTCCGCTCATCGAAAACAGCGACGTCGACCCCGAGATCGTCGACCTCGTCGTGAAGATGAAGCTCGAGCTCGTCGGACTCACCGGATTCGAACATCTCAAGCCCGCCGAGATCAGCGGCGGCATGCGCAAACGCGTCGGCCTCGCCCGCGCCGTCGCCCTCGATCCCGAGCTGCTCTTCAGCGACGAGCCGACCAGCGGCCTCGATCCCATCATGACCGCCGTCATCGACCAGCTCACGCTCGACCTCACCCGCAAGCTCGACATGACGGCTGTCGTCGTAAGCCACGACATGACGAGCGCCTTCCGCATCGGCACGAAGATGATCATGCTCGGCGCCGGCAAGAAACAAGGCCGGATCATCGCGATGGGCACTCCCGACGAGATTCGCAACTCCGACAATCCCGAGGTGCAGCAATTCATCAACGGCCGCCCCGACGGCCCGATCCCGCTCAAGCTCGCGAAGGAAGACTACATCGACAGCCTGATCGGCCACCCGCGCATGAACGAGCGATGAAGGAGAATTTTAACTCTGTGCCCTCCGTGGGCTCTGTGGTTCAATCTCCGCGCGCATGAAGAAACTCGGAGACCCACTCATCGCCCTCAGCGTCGTGGCCTGCAGCGTGGTGCTGCTGCTTGCACTGACTTTTGCGCTGCAAGGAAATCCCTTCGATCGCCCCAGCCGCACTTTACGCGCGGAGTTTCCCGACATCACCGGCATCCAGCAAAGCTCGCTCGTGAAATATTCCGGCGCCATCGCCGGCAACGTGCACTCCATCCGCATGCTCACGCCGGAGGAACGAAATGCGTCTCCCCATCCCGAGAACACCGTCGAAATCATCCTCGCCATCAACAACAACGTCCCGGCGCTCAACGAAGGCCTCACCGCCAGCGTCGCCTCCGACACGCTGCTCAGCGACAAGTTCGTGCTCATCGCCGGCGGCGATCCGAAAGCCGCCGCCCTGGCCAACAATGCCGTCATCGGCAGCATCACACCGGTCACTTTCGACGCGATTCTCCGCGACCTCGCCGGCGCCATGGCCAAATTGCGCGAGATTTTTGGAAGCGCGCAGGGCGGCGCCCTCGACGGCATCATGCCGAAGGTCGAAAAACTGCTCGGCGATCTCAACACCACCGTCACCCAGGCCCAAGGCCTCATCGGCAACGGCAACGGCCTGATCCAAAACGCGAATACCATGGTGGACAGCGGCGACGGCCTCATCGACAACGCCGGTCAACTCGTCGCCAGCGGCCGCAGCCTCATCGACACGAACAAGAACGCGATCGACAAAATGATCGCCCAACTCTCCGCCGCCGCCGATTCGCTCGACGACCTCGCCCAGCGCACCAACAAGCTCGTGAAGGACAACGAAGGCAACGTCTCCTCCTCGTTGAAGGATGCCAAGGTCACGCTCAGCGAACTGAAAGCCGCCGCCATCAGCGCGCGCGTCCTGGCCGACAGCCTCCGCGCCCGCCCGCAGCAGCTCCTCTGGGGTCCCGGCCATCCGCCGAAGCCCACATCGAACTAAAAGCGAGCTTCGAACAAAGCGAATCTGGCAATCGTAGCCGCCTCGCTCCGTCGAGGCGCTCACCGACATCCTGCGCCGGCACGCCGACGGAGCGGCGTGGCCGCACTTGACCTCGAATTCGCGTTCGCGAAATCCAGGCACAAAAAAGGCCGTCCCGCCGAAATGACGGGGCGGCCTTTTAAAACTGTTTCGCTTATTTCACGTGTCCAGAGACGAGCTTCGTCATCTCGAACATGCTCACTTGCTTCTTGCCGCCGAAGACGACCTTCAGCGCGTCGTCCGCGTTGATGAGGGTCTTCTTCTTTTCGTCCTGAAGCTTGTGCTTCTTGATGTATTCCCAGAGCTTCTTCGTCATCTGGCTGCGAGGAAGAGGCGTGGAGCCCACGATCGCGGCAAGCGCGTCGTCGGGCTGCACGGGTTTCATGAGGGCGGGGTTCGGTTTGCGGGTCGTTGCTTTTTTAGGAGTTGCCATAGGGATTTTTACTAGGAGGTCGTTTCGGTTTTCGTGGGCGATTGATCAGCGGGAGCGGCGTTCTGTGAAGCCGTTTTTTCGCGCTTACGCAGTAGCTTCTCTTTCTTTTTCGCCTGTTTTGCGAGGTCTTTTCGCCGCTTCTCGCCTTGGTAATTTGGAGCTGCCATTGGCTCACCCTGTCCGGATTTACCGACAAAAGGAAGGAGTTATGTCCGCCCGCGCTCAGGTTTGCGCGCGATGAGATAGACGTGGCTTTCCGGATACTGGTCGTATTCGACGTGCAGGCACTCGCAGCCGAACTCCCGCGGCAGCCGCAATCTTGCGCGAAACAAACCGGATCGCCCGCTCCAATTGCGCCACTCCATAACCGGAGCCGGTGTGCTGTCCTTGAAACCAAAGCGCAAGCCGGTCGTAACGGACGCCGGTTTCCTTGGGGTGCATGGCGCGCGCATGCTAGAGGGAAGGAGGAGATTTTGCAGGCAATTCCAATCATTGCCAGCGTCGCCGGTGTCATGTTCTCTTAGCTTCGGTGAATTCCATCCGCAGCACGCTTTCCGTCCAAGTCGTTCCAGGCGCGAAACGGACCGCCATCGAGCCGCTCCCGGATGGCGGTTGGAAAATTCGGCTCCGCGCGCGGGCCATCGAGGGCCAGGCCAATGCCGCTCTCATCGAACAGCTCGCAGAGTGGCTGAACCTTTCCAAATCACGGGTGCAGCTCCTGCGAGGCCAGTCCGGCAGGCGGAAGATCATCGCGATCTCGAGCCCGGATGCGCAGGAAATCACCCGCCGGCTGGAATCAGCCGCAAAGGCAAATGCCGGATGACGTTGCGGGAAGGCCCGTCATTTCCCGACCCGATACGAGACAATGACCCCGGAGCCTAAGGTATCCCATTGGTAGCTGTGGGTATAGGTATTGCCCCTCACCCTGGCTTTGCTCTGTCCGCCGTCCGAATACGTCTCTCCGGTCGCAATAATAACCGCGGTCGCGAAATAGGAATAGTAAAGGGTCTTGCCTCTCATGCTCCAGGTGCCTTTCAACTTGTATTGCGCCAACTGCGCTCCCTGCCCGAGATCCAAATAAGTGACGTAATTGTCCCGATACCGGCCATTGGGTAAAAACAAAGCGGTCCCGGAATAGCCTTTATCGCCCACGGAGATCACCTTCATGCCTCCCTTGCCCTGCCGCTTGCGCGTAATGGAACGATTTTCCGTATAAAAAATGTCTCCGCCAGGTCTATAGGCCGTAATCTGGGCAGTCCATTGTCCATAAAAGGTTTTGGGAATGGCGCCGGGACCAGTCGCGGCGGCGCACTTGCTGCCAAATCCGGCAAGCAAGGAAACCAAAACACAAAATAGCGAAATGGCTTTCCGGCTGAAGGAATGGGGATTCGTCATAACGATGCGATGTTCGAGTCGACCGACAGATTTTCTTTTTCGTAGGGACATCGCACAAATTAAGAAAGCAGAAAGTTCGGTGGCGATTTATTTAACATGCAGTCCTGTGCGGGCATACAACGCCTGATTTTTAGGTTACAGATACTACTATCGAGGCTGTAAGACCATGATCCTGCGAACGCCCGCCCTTCACAGCCTGATCGCCTTGCTGACCGTTGGAACAATGTTTGCCGCCAGCGGCCAGGTTCGCGGCTCGCCGAGAGCGAGCATTTGATTTTGCGTTCCGCCCTGCCATGCTGTAGTTCGCTTTGCGCCCGCATGATTGCTGACATCTTTAAATTCGTTCTCATCCTCCTCGAGGTCATCATCATGTTTAACCTGATGATCCTGGTCCACGAGCTGGGCCACTTCCTCGCCGCCCGCTGGCGCGGCCTCGTGGTGGAAAAATTCGCGATCTGGTTCGGCAAACCGCTCTGGAAAAAAACGATCAACGGCGTGGAATACCGCCTCGGCTCCATTCCCGCCGGCGGCTTCGTCGCCATCCCGCAGCTCGCGCCGATGGAAATCATGGAAGGCGAAGTCGAGACCGACCGCGCCCAGCTGCCTCCCGTCAAGCCGATCGACAAGATTATCGTCGCCGCCGCCGGCCCGCTCTTCAGCTTCCTGCTCGCCGTTTTCCTGGCCGCCATCATCTGGATCGTGGGCCGTCCGATCGGCGAGGCCGAGACGAGCACGGTGATCGGCGACATCGATCCCGACGGCGCCGCCGCGAAGGCCGGCCTCCAGGTCGGCGACCGCATCACCGACATCAACGGCGTGCACGTCACGCAATTCACCCCCGCCGGCAACGGCCGCGCGAGCATCGTGTGGAATATCATTCGCAGCGAGACTCCGATTATTCCGATCCGCTTAGTGCGCGACGGCGTTTCGCACACCGTCGACGTCGAGCCGAAAGCCGCACCCCGCACCGGCTGGGGCCGCGCGAATCTCCGCTCCATCGGCATCGCTCCCGCCTCCACCCCGCGCATTGCCAAGGTCGAGCCCGGCAGCGCCGACTCGGCCGCGGGCTTCGAGTCCGGCGATTTTCTCGTCCGGGCCTACGGCAAGCCCCTGCTCAGCTTGCCGCAGCTGGAAGAGTTTCTGACCACCAGCGGGAAGCCCGTGCCGGTGACCGTCGAGCGCAACGGCCAGTTCCTCGAAAAGGAATTGCCCCCGCTTTTGCCCGTGATCGACAGCGTTTCGAAAGACAGCCCGGCCCAGGTCGCCGGCCTCCAAAAAGGCGACCTCATCGCGAAAGCCGATGGCCAGCCGCTGCAGGATCGCAAATTCCTCAGCGAGCTCTTCAAAAAGACCGCCGGCCAGCCCGTCATGCTCACGATCCAGCGCGACGGCAAGATGTTCGACCGCGCTTTGCAGCCGCAGATCGCGCAGAACGACACCGCCTACCGCATCGGCGTCGGCTGGAACATGGGCGCGATCAAATGGGACGACGACGGCCGCCTGAAGCACATCCACCCCAACCCCGTCGAGCAGGTCACCGGCAGCATCACCACGATGTGGGACACCATCACCGCCGTCGCTTTTTCGCACTCCGGCCTCGGTCTCCAGCACCTCAGCGGCCCGGTCGGCATCATGCACGCCTACTACGTCCTCTTCGAACGCGAGCAGGGCTGGCTCCTCGCGCTGTGGTTCAGCGTCGTGCTGAATATCAACCTCGCCATCCTGAATCTTCTGCCCATCCCCGTGCTCGACGGCGGCCACATCACGCTCGCGATCATCGAAGGCCTCCGCCGCCGGCCGATCAACGTCCGCATCCTTGAGTTTATCCAGACCGCGTGCGCCTTCGTGATCATCGGCTTCATGCTCTACGTCACCTTCTTCGACGTGCTCGATTTCGGCGGCGCCGGCCGCGGACCGAAATTCCACGCCCCGGCCGCCCAATCCGCGAATCCATGACCGGCGGCTACGAGCGTTACTGGTTCGCCACGAAACGCCGCGCCATTCGCGAAGTCCGCATCGGCAACGTGGCAGTCGGCGGGGCGAATCCCGTCCGCGTCCAGTCGATGATCACCTGCGACACGATGGACACCGAGGCGTCCATCCGGCAGACGCTCGACCTCGTCGCCGCCGGCTGCGAGATCGTGCGCATCACCGCGCCCACCGTGAAAGACGCGCGCAATCTCGAGCACATCAAGGCCGGCCTGCTCGCCCGCGGCTGCGACGTGCCGCTCGTCGCCGACATCCATTTCAAGCCCGAGGCCGCCATGGAAGCCGTGAATTGGGTCGAGAAAGTCCGCATCAATCCCGGCAACTACGCCGACTCGAAAAAGTTCGCCACCCGCGAATACACCGACGCCGAATACGACGCCGAGCTCGGCCGCATCCGCGAGCGCTTCGCCCCGCTCGTGGAAAAATGCAAGGCGCGCGGCGTCGCCATCCGCATCGGCACGAACCACGGCAGCCTGAGCGACCGCATCATGAACCGCTACGGCGACTCCCCGCTCGGCATGGTCGAGAGCGCGCTGGAATTCGCCCGCATCGCGCGCGAGCTGCATTTTCACAACTTCGTGTTCTCGATGAAGTCCTCGAATCCGAAAGTGATGATCGGGGCCTACCGCCTGCTCGTCGCGCGCCTGGATGCGCTCGACGAGCAGGCGATGCGAAATGCGAAATGCGAAATCGGGAATGAAGCCGCTTCCATTTCGCATTCCCCATTTCGAATTTCGAATTCCTCCTGGA
>JAATET010000083.1 GCA_015655545.1 Chthoniobacterales bacterium
CCGAGAATGCGGAGGCCCTTCTGGACGTTCCTGGGGGAATCCACGGCCCATCTGATCGCGAGGCGGAAGTTAAAAAAATCGGCGTTCACCCGGTCCAGCCACAGCGCGGTGTCGGGGCCTTCCAGCCCGGGCTTGGCCTCTTCGGCGAAGGCGAGGAAATAATCCAGATGGCGGTCGCGCAGGGATGAAAATTCCCCGGCGGCTTCGAGGCGCTCTCGCGCGTATTGCCAGACGGACTCGATCATCGTGTAACGAGTGCCGTCCGCCAGATCGGTCTCGACGCTGAGCAGCGACTTGTCCACGAGGAGCTGGAGCAAATCGAGCGCGTCGTAGGCGTCCACCCCGTCACCGGTGCAGACGGCTTCGATCGCCTCGATCGTGCGGCCGCCGCCGAAGACGCCGAGCCGGCGGAAGAGCACGCGCTCGCTTTCGGAAAGCAGGTCGTAGCTCCAGTCGATGAGCGTGCGCAGCGTTTGCTGATGAGGAAGAACCGAGCGGCCGCCGCCGGTGAGCAGGCGGAAGCGGTCGTCGAGACGCTGCGAAATCTGCTCGGGCGTGAGCACGCGCGCGCGGGCGGCGGCGAGCTCGATCGCGAGCGGGATGCCGTCGAGCCGCCAGCAGATTTGTGCGATGGCTGCGGCATTTTGCCGGGTGACCTCGAATCCGGGCTTCACCGCCGAGGCGCGATCGATAAAGAGCCGCACGGCTTCATATTGCGAGACGGCGGCCACGATGTCCGACACCTGGAAAAGATCCTGCGCAGGATTCAGGATGGAAAGCGGAGGCACGGCCCAGGTGTGTTCGCCGGCGATGTTGAGCGAATGCCGGCTGGTGGCCATGACCCGCACGGTTTCGCTGCCCCGCAGCATGGCCGCGACCATGGAAGCCACTTCGCCAATGAGATGCTCGCAATTGTCGAGCATGAGTAGCATGCGGCGCCCATTGAGAAAACGCACGAGCGTCTCGCGCAAGGGTTCGCCGGGCTCTTCGCGCAGGCCGAGCGTGGAAGCGGTCGTTTCCAAGACGCGGTCGGGATCGCTGATCGCGGCCAGCTCGACGAGCCAGACGCCATCGGGAAAGTCGCCGAGCGATTCTTCGGCGACCTGGATCGAGAGGCGCGTCTTGCCCGTGCCGCCGGTGCCGGTCAGCGTGAGCAGGCGGGACGTTCCCAGCAGGCGCTTGACCTCGTCGCGCTCACGCTCGCGGCCGACGAAGGTATTCAGTAGGGTGGGAAGGTTGTTCGGCGTGACTTCGAGCGTGCGCAGGGGCGGAAACTCCGCGGGAATTCCCGCCAGCACGAGCTGGAACAAATGCTCGGGGCGCGAGACATCGCGGAGCCGGCGCTCGCCAAGATCCCGGAGCAGGACGCCGGAAGGGAGTTGATCGCGCACGAGCTCCTCGACCGGCAGCGAGAGCAGCACCTGGCCACCGTGGGCGGCGACGAGAATGCGCGCGACGCGATTGAGGCTGTTGCCGAAATAATCGTTGTCGCGAAACTCCGCCACGCCGACATGCAGCGACATGCGCACGCGCAGCGGACCGGTATCGCCCCATTCCTCGTCGTGCAGCGCATGCTGCGCCTGGGCGGCGGCGGCGAGCGCGTCGCCCGCCCGATCGAAGGCCACGCAGAAGGCGTCGCCGATCGTTTTGAAGATATGTCCGTCATTGTCTTCGACCGCCGCGCGCATGATCTCGTCGTGACGGCGCAAGGCGCCGCGCATCGCCTCGGGATGGCGCTCCCAAAGGCGCGTGCTGCCCTCGATATCGCTAAAGAGGAAGGTGATCGTTCCAGTCGGCGCGGGCATGTCGGGTCACTTTATCGTTCCTTGGTGCGTCCGCCAAATGGAATGCATCAGTGGAATTGCGCACGCACTGCGGGCCGGGTGAGCAGAATGAGCGCGGCGATTCCGAGCACGGGGCCGACGGGAAATCCGAAACACGATCCGACGGCGAGGAGCACGGCCATGTTCCAGCGTTTCTTTTGCCAGATGAGGCGCGCGGAGAGCGCATAGACGAGGACAAACATCACCAGATAACCGAACGCGAGGCCGAGCAGCGCGGCGTCTTTGGGGTGCGATCGCAGATCGGCGAAATCCGGCAAGATATACCGCACCACCGCCAGGACAATGCAGCCCAGGAGCAACGCGGCGGCGGTGGCGAAAAGGGCGGCGAGGATTTTGACGGCGCGATCCATGAGCTTCCGCACGGTTTCGCATGGGCGGGCGACGGAATCAAGACGCGCCGCGGAAACTCCGTCAACACGCAGGCGGCGGCGGTGGCAGCGCGGGCCAGTATCCGTCGGGACACGCGGCGGTGCGCCACGCGATTTTTTTCGGCACATTGCAGCCGCAGGCGGCGCAGCGATCGTCGAGAGGCATGTATTGCCCGCAGATATTCGAGCGGCAGATGGCGTAGCGGCGGGCGATTTCCTCGGCGGGCATTTCGGGATCGCCGCGGAGGATGGCCGCGCTCTCGCGGGTGGAGGCGCGAAGGAAGGTTCGCACCATTTGGAAAAAACCGGGCGGACGCGGCTCCATTGCAAAAAATTAAAAATCGGGGCGACAGGATTCGAACCTGCGACCTCCTGGTCCCAAACCAGGCGCTCTACCAAGCTAAGCTACGCCCCGTGAATCGCCGACCATGCACCGATGTCTCCTCCGTGGCAATGACTGTTCTCGAATCTTCTCGCCGGAGGGGCGGCGCGATGTTCCTCCGCCACGGCCGACTTGGGATTTTCCTCGTCGTTCGTCAAGATATCGCCGTCCGGAGCGGTGAGCGGATAGCGCGGATTGTCGAAGCCTTGGGCGTATTCCGCGACCTCACAGGATGGCCGGGAGGAGTCTCATATCCGCGGTTCGCAGGAAACCGGAACGCCGGATGTGAGCGCGGGAATTTTTTCTTCCGTCCCACCGGCTGAAAGCCTCAGCGACGGGAGGGGGCGGCGCAAGCCGGATGCGGCGTCCCGTTTTTGATTGAAACAAAGGGGCGTTTGGGGTCGAGTTGCGTTGCAACCGCACGGATTCGTGCGAACGATCGAGCGATTATACCCAAGGTGGCGAAAGACTTATTACAGAAGTGTCGGGAATATCGGGACTCTGCCGATGCCCGCGCGCAAGGATTTTACCCCTATTTCCGCCGTATTGACGAAACAGCCGGCAATCACGTGATTTGCGACGGCGCGACGAAGGTCATGATCGGGTCGAATAACTACCTCGGCCTGGCGCAGGACGAGCGCGTGGTCGAGGCCGCGTGCGAAGCGGCGCGGAAATTCGGCTCCGGCTGCACCGGCTCCCGCCTGCTGAATGGCAACATCGGCCTGCACGAGCAGCTCGAAGAAGCCCTCGCCGAATATCTCCAGCGCGAGTCCGTGCTGCTTTTCTCGACCGGATTTTTTGCGAACCAAGGCGCCCTCGCCACTCTTACCGAGGACGACGACGCCATCCTCTGCGACCGCGAAAATCACGCCAGCATCATCGACGGCTGCCAGTTCGCCCCC
>JAATET010000130.1 GCA_015655545.1 Chthoniobacterales bacterium
AAAAATGGCATGTAGAGTGCCTGCGCCTGCTCCCACATTTTCGGCTCGGTGCAGAAAAAGAGCGTGAAGCCGGCGGCGAGGATGCACTGCAATGCGAACTTGAGGCGGCTGCTGATGCCGTCGGAACTTTTTTTCGCGACCTTGAGGTAGTCGTCGTAGAAGCCGATGCCGCCGAGGAAGACGGTCGAGCCGAGGACGAGCCAGACGAAGCCGTTCGTCGGGCGCGCCCAGAGCAGCGAGGAAATGAGGACGGAGCCGAGAATGAGGACGCCGCCCATGGTCGGGGTGCCTTTTTTCGCGCCGTGCAATTCGAAGAGCTTGTGCACTTCTTCCTTCGTGCGAATCGGCTGGCCGAATTTCAGCGAGATCAGCTTCCGGATCACGCGGTTGCCGAACATGAGGCAGAGCAGGAAGGAAGTGACCGCGGCGCAGATGGAGCGAAACGTGATGTATTGAAACACGTTCAGCGCCTTGACAAGTTCGTTGTCGCCGCCGTGCGCGCGCCACCATTCGCTGAGTTCGTAAAGATAGTAGAGCATTTAGAATTCTCCGATCACTTGTTCCATGCGGGCGGAGCGGCTGCCTTTCACGAGCACGACGTCGCCTTCGCGCGCGATGCCGCGCAGGAGGTGTGCCGCTTCGTGCGGGTTGGGTGTTTCGTAAAGATCGGTGAGGCCGGCGGAGCGGGCGGCATCGTGCAGCGGCGCGGTTTCCGGACCGACGGCGACGAGAGTTTGCGCGGTCTGCGCGGCGGTCCGCCCGACGCGTTCGTAGCCGGTGCCGGCGTAGGCGCCGAGCTCGCCCATGCGGCCGAGGACGGCGATGCGGCGGCCGGAGGCCGGAAGTGCGGCGAGGGTTTTTAGCGCGGCTTCCATCGAGTCGGGATTCGCGTTGTAGGTGTCGTCGAGGAAACGGATGCCGCGGATGAGTTTTTGCTCGAGCCGGGCGCCGGTGAGGCGGGCGTTTTCCAGGCCGGAAAGGCATTCGTCGAGCGAGAGGCCGAATTCCATGCCGGCGGCGATGGCGAGCAGGGCGTTGCGGACCATGTGCTCGCCGGTGACCGAGATGCGGGCGGGTGCCGATTCGCCGAAGACGCGGACGATGAACGAGGTGCCATGCGTGTCGATGCTGACCGCTTCGGCCCGAACGTCGGCTTTTTCGCTCAATCCGCAGCGGATGAGATGGCGGCCGGTGGAACGCTCGGCGAGGTAAGCGGCGTAGTCGTCTTCGGCGGGAATGATGATCGCGCCGTCGTTGTGCACGGCGCGGAGGAGTTCGGCTTTTTCGGCGGCGATGCCGTCGCGGTCTTTGAAAAATTCGATGTGGCCGACGCCGATATTCGTGATGATCGCGGCGTCGGGACGGGCAAGGGCGGCGAGCGGGGCGATTTCGCCGGGATGGCTCATGCCCATCTCCCAGACCGCGGCCTGGTCGGCGAGCGTGGCAGTGAGAATGGTGAGCGGGAGGCCGAAATGGTTGTTGAAATTCCCGAGCGTTTTATTGACTTGGAAGCGCGCGGCGAGGACGGCGGCGGTGAATTCCTTGGTGCTCGTTTTTCCGCTGCTGCCGGTGATGCCGACGACGCGCAGGCTGAGGCTGTCGCGCCAGGCGGCGGCGAGTTTTTGAAGCGCGACGAGGCTGTCGGCGACGCGGATGAGCGGGAGGCCGGCGGCGGCGCTGACTTCGCCGTCCACGATCGCGGCGGCGGCGCCTTTGTCCGATGCGGCGGCGACGAATTCGTTGCCGTCGAAGTTTTCGCCGCCGAGCGCGAGGTAAAGATCGCCGGGTTCGATCGATCGGGTGTCTTTCGAGATGCGGGAGACAAGCACGGAACCGTCGCCCGAGAGCTGGCCGCCGCAGAGTTCGGCAATCGTGGAGAGCGGGAGCGGGTCCATTTATTTATCGTGACGGACGGTCCCCGCCGCCGGTTCGATCTCCACGGGTTTGGCCTCGATGGCGTTGCGGGCCACGGAGACGTCGTCGAAGGCGGTGCGCTGGCCTTGGATTTCCTGGTAGGTTTCGTGGCCTTTGCCGGCGATGAGCACGATGTCGCCGGACTCTGCAAGCGCGATGGCGCGGTGGATGGCGTCCTTGCGATCCGTGATGGCCTCGAAGGCTTTGCCGTGCAGGCCGGGCAGGATGTCGGCGATGATGTCCTCGGGATCTTCGCCGCGGGGATTGTCGGAAGTGACAATCGTGTAGTCGGCGAGCTGCCCGGCGGCGCGCGCCATCAAAGGGCGCTTCGCGCG
>JAATET010000074.1 GCA_015655545.1 Chthoniobacterales bacterium
ACCGCAACGGCGACTTCACCGACCTCTGCGCCGGCCCGCACGTCATGCGCACCGGCAACATCGGCGCCTTCAAACTGACGCACGTCGCCAGCGCCTACTACAAGGGCGACGAGAACAATCCCCAGCTCCAGCGCATCTACGGCACCGCGTTCAAGAACAAGACCGCGATGGACGAATACTTCGCCATGCTCGAGGAGGCGAAGAAGCGCGACCACCGCAAGCTCGGCGCCGAGATGGGCCTCTTCGCGATGGATCCCGAATACGTCGGCCCCGGCCTCCCGCTCTGGCTGCCGAAAGGAACGGTCATCGTCGAGGAGCTGGAAAAACTCGCGAAGGAAACCGAGTTCGCCGCCGGCTACGTCCGCGTCCGCACCCCGCACCTCGCGCGGGAGAAGATGTATCTCACAAGCGGTCACCTTCCCTACTACGCGGAGAGCATGTTTCCGCCGATGGAGCTCGGTGAATTGGAAATGCGAAATGCGAAATGCGAAATGGGCGAGCCTGCTTCGCAGGATTCTGAAATTTCGAATTCCCCATTCCCCATTTCGCATTCAGCGAGCCGCGAAGCGGATCGCTACTATTTGAAGGCCATGAACTGCCCGCACCATCACCGCATCTTTGCGGCGGAACCGCGGAGCTATCGCGACCTGCCGTTGCGGCTCGCGGAGTATGGCTGCTGCTACCGCTACGAGCAATCGGGCGAACTCTTCGGCCTCATGCGCGTGCGCTCGCTGAACATGAACGACGCGCACATCTACTGCACCGAGGAGCAGTTCGCCGAGGAGTTCCGCGCCGTGAACGAGATGTATCTCAAATACTTCGCGATCTTCGGCCTCGATAAATACCAAATGCGCTTCTCCACCCACGACCCGGCCAAGCTCGGCCAGAAATTCGTGGACGAGCCCGCGCTCTGGAAAAAAACCGAGGACATGGTGCGCCGCGTCCTCATCGAGTCCGGCATCAACTTCGTCGAAGTCCCCAACGAAGCCGCCTTCTACGGCCCGAAGATCGACGTGCAGGTCTGGAACGTCATCGGCCGCGAATTCACCATCGCCACGAACCAGGTGGACTTCGCCGTGCCGCGCAAATTCGGCCTCACCTACAAGACCCGCGAGAACAGCGACGCCACCCCGCTCTGCATCCACCGCGCCCCGCTCGGCACGCACGAGCGCTTCATCGGCTTCCTCATCGAGCACTACGCCGGCAACTTCCCGCTCTGGCTTGCGCCCGAGCAGGTCCGCATCATCACGATCGGCGACGAGGAGCCGCTCGTGGCCGCCGCGAAAAAACTCCAGGCCGGGCTCCGCGCGAGCGAAGTCCGCGCCGAGGTCGACATCAGCACCGACCACATCAAGGCCAAGATCGCCGACGCCGAGACCGCGAAAGTCCACACGATGCTCGTGATCGGAAACCGCGACCTCGAAGCCGGCAACGTGAGCGTGCGACTGCACGGCAAAGGCAACATCGGCGCGAAGCCGACCGCCGAAGCCGTCGCCGACATCCTCGCCGCGATCAAGGAGCGGCGGGCGTAAGACACGAGCGATACCTCCGCCGGTTTCGCCAAGTCAGCGTCCGACCCGGTGGCAAAGGACGCCGGCGAACCAAGCGCAAAACGATTTACAGCTCGAATTTCTTGAGCTTCCGCGAGGCGGTGAAGCTGAAGGTGTAGTTCGCACCGGAGACAGAATCGACCATGACAAAGGTCACGGTCCGCTTATGGCCTGCGACGTGCGTCGCGATGCTTCCCGAGAACGGATAAACTTCGGGGCTGACCGTCGCTGAACCCTGAAACGTAAGCGCTCTTTTGCCGAGGGAATACGATGCGAATCCGGGATACGACCCTTGCGCGAGCGTATTGAAAACAAAGTTGTCGATGGAGAATGCGCCTTTACCGAGAGTGATGTTCGCCGAGATAGGAATGGTCGAGCCGCTGGCGGAAACCGAGCCGCTCACGGCAACGGTCCCCGTCTTGCCGCTCTTGTTCGCTCCAAAAACGAGAGTGACCGGTCCGGTGATCGCCTGTCCGGGAACCGATAATATGATCGTGCCGACATAAGCGCCCTTGAAATCAGCAAGCGTGAGCTTTTTTTCTTGGCGGCGGAAGCGGTGGAGGCCGGTGCGATCGCCACGACGGTGAGCAGAAGCAGGCTAAAAAGACGTTTCATAAGCGAAGGTTAACCTCTCGGGCAACCGCGCAGTCAATCAGGATTTGTCCTTAGATTTCCGGCTCCCGCCCCGCCAGCTGCTGCGGGCGCGATTCAGATTCAGGAGCCTCCGTCTGGCAACCATGCTGTTCATCCCCCGATCTCCCCGATCACCGTGAGGAACTCGCCCATCATACCGAGATCCTCGCCCTCCTTACGCCGCGCGGCTACGACGACGCCTTCACCTACGCTCTCGCAAATCTCCAGTCCTCCGCCCAGGCTGCCTACGACGCGCGGCAGGTCACCATCGGCGCCGAGAGCAGCGCGAATGCCGCCGTCGCCGCCATCAAAGCCACCGCCACGCGCGACACCGCCGCGAAAGCGTGCGCCGCTTACGTGAGCGAGTTCCGCAAGGTCGCGAAGGCACCCTGCACACCCGCCCCGGCCTGCTACGAAGCTGGGTCTGTAGCCGGATTGCTCAGGAAGACCGCACGCACGCCTTTTGTTTACGCCTTTTGGTGCAAGCCGATCACCGCGCCCTGCGGATCTTTCACCACGGCGATGCGACCGACGGTCGGGACTTCCATCGGTCCCACGCAAAGTTCACCGCCGAGGCTGGTGCTTTTCGCGATCGAGGCGTCGATGTCGACAACACTCACGTAGTTCAGCCAATGCGTCGGCACGCCTTCCATCGGCGTCTTCATCACGCCGCCGAATGGCACGCCATCGAGCTTGAACATGGTGTATCCGGCATCGGAAGCCGTGAAAGGCTCGGTCTCCCAGCCAAAAAGGCCGGTGTAATATGCCATCGCGCCCTCCGGATCGCTCGTGATTAATTCCGCCCAGCCGATTTTTCCGGGTCTCATCGTGTTTTCGCAGTCGGTGTTCTCGGGAGTGCTCATTGCCCGATAATGCCACAATCTTCCGCCAATGCGATGTCGCGATTTCGCCATTTTCACCGCCAGGGGAAGCGGCTCAGGGCAGCGGCCGGATGAACAGATCCTTGTAGTAGGTCGTGCTCCTGGGATCGTGCCCTTGCAGGGCGATCGTGCCTTCGCCAAGTTTGCGCCCCGGCATGTCCTTCAATGCGGTCGCGGGATTCCAGCCTTCCGGCTCCGTCCAGTCGACGGTCGTCTTTCCGTTGATCTGGATGAGAATTCGCCGGCCCTCGACCTTGATGAAGCAGTCATACCACTCGCCATCCGTACTGGGCGCGATATTCATGACGTTCTTCACCGCGTAAAGGCTGCCGGTTTTTATCGGATCGGTGTGGCTGGTGTTGACCTGGCATTCGTAGCCCTTGGCCGGCCAGCCCGAGGGTTGGAACTCCGTGTGAAAGTAGATGCCGGAGTTCGAGCCGCGCGTCGTCCGGACCCTGGCCTTGAATTCGAAATTCCCGAACTTCGCCTTTCCATCCTCTCCCACATAGAAGAGGTGCGCCCGGCCGCCGCTGACTTTCAACAAGCCGCTGTCCACGGTAAAGACGCCCGGCGTTTCGTCGTCGACTTCCAGCCGCGGAGATCATGCCCATCAAACATGCGCGTCCACCCCTCCGTTTCCGCGGCGGGTGCGTTCAAGGAGCCGAGGAAAATGCCAGCAGCCACAGCGACGATTCCGAGGGGATATTCATGCGAGGAGACTACGTGCGACTGGAGCTTTGAGACGACGCAAAAGTTTCCGGCCCGGAAACCATGGCGCCGCGCATGAAGAATGCTTAAAAAGATCCTTGTGAACACCGAATCCCTCGATACCCACAACAAGGCCCTCAAGGTCAATCTCGACCCGCGCTGGTATGGCACTTTCGCCGAGATCGGCGCCGGGCAGGAAGTCGCACGGTGGTTTTTCCGCGTGGGCGCGGCCGCCGGGACGATTTCGCAGAGCATCTCCGCCTACGACATGAAGGTGAGCGACGCCATCTACGGCCGCAGCGAGCGCTACGTCTCGCAGGGCCGGCTCCAGGCCATGCTCGACCGCGAGCTGGAGCTGAACATCCAGCGCCTCGGCGCGACCCGCGGCGACACCACCGCATTCTTCGCCTTCGCGGATACCGTCGTCGCCCGCAGCTTCAAGGGAGGCAACGAATGCCACGGCTGGATGGGCGTGAAATTCCAGAGCCGCCCGCGCGACGAGCCCAGCCAGATCGTCATGCACGTCCGCATGCTCGACGCCGAGGCTTCGCTCCAGCAGGAGGCGCTCGGCATCGTCGGCGTGAACCTCTGCTACGGCGCGTTTTTCCTCCACCACCTGCCCGAGCAGCTCATCGAGTCGCTGCTCGACATGCTCACGGTCGGCCGCATCGAGATCGACATGATCGAGTTCAGCGGCATCGAGTTCCGCAACGTGGACAATCGCGTGATGGCGCTCAAGCTCGTGCAGCTCGGCCTCAGCGGCGCGGCCATGTTCGGCGCGAATCGCGAAGTCCTCCAGCCGACCGAGGTGCTCTACAAAAAGGCCGTCCTCGTCGAGCGCGGCAGCTTCCGGCCGCCGACCAACGTGAACGTCGACATGGTCGATTGCGCGCTCGCGAAGTTCAAGGCCGACCCCGCCGTCGCGGACAAGCCCATCCTCCCGATCATGGAAATCACCATGCGCAACCTCCTCGCGGGCGGCAAGGACGTGGACCTGCGGGACTTCCTCGCGCGCGCCGAGCTTCTCGCCTCCTATGGCGTGACCGTGATGATCTCCGACTACTTCGAATATTACCGCCTCGC
>JAATET010000062.1 GCA_015655545.1 Chthoniobacterales bacterium
CATTTCTTCGGATCGAAGTCGTGGATCTCGCCGGCGCAGTGGGCGGTGGGCGGTGTAACCTCGAAGCGAGTGAGGCGGCCGATGCCGCTTTTCTCGGCCAGCAAGCCCGCCCAGAGCGCGTCCTTGCCGATGCCGACGCAGGTGATCGGCCCGAGACCGGTGATGACGGCGCGCCGGCGGCTCATGCGTTTGCTTCGAGGTGAGTTTTGAATGAGCGCAGCGTTTTGTTGGCGATGTTGTCGATGAAGAAACCGCCGATGAGGGGATCGACGAACGGCGCGAGGACGGGGATGCGGAATTTTAAAACGTGGACGATGCGAACGAGCGTGCCTTCGGGTTTTTCGTCGAACGACCAGACAACGGTCATTCCTTTCGTGAAGGCTTTCAGGTGGACGAAACGAATCTCGAGCCGCTCGCGGTCGATGATCTGCTCGGACGTCCAGGAAATCGGAAGGCCGTCGCGGGTGGCGGCCATTTTCACGAGGTGGCGGTCGTCGCTCCGCTGGAGATACGTGATGTAGCGATAGTGCGGAAGCAGCTCGGGCCAGAGCGAGAGGTCGGAGGTGACGTCGAAGATGCGTTGCTTCGGCGCGCGGATGAGGATGGAGCTCTCGGTATTCATTGACGGATGGCGCGGTATCTCAGGAAGCATTCGCCGGCGATCACGCGCAGGGATTCGAGATGGAAGTGCGCGATGGAGCGGAGGAAGCCGGGTTTTGTTCCCGTGAGAGTGGGCGCTTTCTTTCCGCCGAAAACGATCGGAGCGACGGTGAGGTGGAGAAGGTCGAGAGCGTCGATTTCGATGAGCGAACGCAGCAGGGTCGGGCCGCCTTCGCAGAGCACGGTGCGGATGTCGTAAATGCCGCGCAGCGCGGAAAGGACGTCTTCGATGGGGATGGTTTTCGCGTCGAGAAGATGGAGATCGCAATGAGGCAACAACGCCTGTCGGGTGGCTTCGGGCATGCGAACCGTGCTGAAGACGATGCGGCGCGCGCCGGGGCTCTGGAAAACTTTCCACGACGGATCGAGGTCGCCGCGATTGCTCACGATGACGCGCAGCGGCTGTGCCGGCAGACCTTTGGCGCGGCGCCTGGCCTGGAGCGCGCGATCGCGCAAGGTCATGCTCATCGTGTCGGTGGCGATGGTATTGCGGCCGACGAGGATCGCGTCGGCGGTGGCGCGGATTTCCAGCAGCCGCTGCTTGTCGCGCGGGGAGGTGAAGGTGGCCGGGGTGTGGTTGCGCGTGGAGACTTTGCCGTCGGCGGTGATGGCGAAATTCGCGATCACTTTGGGGCGGTCGCGCCGGTTCATGGCGCGGGATGCCCGGCGGCTTCCCGTGTGGCGGCGGACATTTCCTGCAAGGTCGCAGTCTGGCCATCCGACGGGCGGTAGGTGAGATAGACCAGCCCGCCGACGAGCCCCCATACGACGATGATGAGATAGCCGCCCATGCCGATGAGGGTGGCGAGCTCGGGGGAGGTGCCGTGGAGGTCGCCGAGAAGCTGCTCGAAAAGTTTTTCGCGCGCGCCGACGCCGGAGAAGCTGATCGGCAGCGACGTCATGACGTTTACGATCGGCATCACCGAGAGAATGTTCATCAGGCTGAGCTTCGCCATGAGCGCGCGGGCGGCGAAATAAAAGGTCGTGAAGAGCAGCAGATGCGCCGGGATCGAAAGGAGGAAGGCGGCGAGCAGGGTGCCTGGGGCCTTCGCGTAACGCTGGGTTGCCACGGCGAGATCGACGATGGCCTTGCGAAGCGGCAGGCGTTGCGGGAGCCGATTTTCCAGGCGCAGAATTGCGACCATGGCGGCGACGATCACCACGGCGACGGAGGCGCCCAGGATGAAGCCGATGGTCGCGACGAGGCCCATGGCGATCGGCGATCGCGCGAGCTCGTGCCATTGGACGGCGACGACCACGACGGAGACGAGGGCCAGGGCCAGGAGGCCGATCACGCGATCGAATGCGATGCTGAGAAAAGCGCCGGCTTTGTCGCGGCCGGCTTCCCGCATGGCGTAGAAAATTTTCACGACGTCGCCGCCGGTGGCTCCGAGCAGGAAGAGATTGAAAAACATGCCGACGAGAAGAAGGCGCAGGCAGCGCAGCCATCCGATGGGAAGGTCGACGGCGCGCAGGAGCAGATACCAGCGCTGCGTTTGCAGCAGGACGACGCCGCCGAGGCAGCCCAGGCCGGGCAGGAGCCACCAGAGATCGGCGTGGCGAAGGGCCGTGGCCATGCGGGCGCGTTTATCGGGGTCGTGGAAAATCCACCAAAGCAGCGCGAGGGAGATCGCGATTTGCAGGGCGGTGGTGAGCAGGCGCTTCATGAAGATCGGACCACAGAGGACACAGAGGGCACGGAGGGAAGGAAAGAATTAAACCTCGGTGTTCTCTGTGTCCTCTGTGGTTCAATCCCCGAATTCCTTGCGCCAGCGCTCGGCGGCTGCGGTGATTTCCGCGGCCTCGCGCTTGGGATGCAGCTCGATGACGAAGGGAATGTCCTTCGGGAAAAGCGGCACGAGCGCGGCGTAGTCGATGTCGCCGGTGAAGGGCACGAGATGGTCCTCGACCGGCCATTTGGCGTCGTGGAGATGGCAGCCGATGGCGCGCGAGCCGATTTCCTCGAGCCAGGCGCGGTGGTCGAGGAAGCCCATGTTGTGTTTGCGTTGGGCGTGGCCGAAGTCGTGCCAGTAGCCGCAGACGGGGCCGAGCTTGTCGAGGAGCTCGGGGAACTCGCGCTCGGAAGGGAGCTGCTCGTAGGAGTCGCGGTTCTCGATGCCGAGGCGGAGGCCTTTTTCCTCGGCGGAAGCCAGGACGGGCTTGAGGGTCTCCCGCAAGCGGCGGATGTATTCGTCGGAGGCCTGCTCGCGCTGCTGGACGCCGCGCAGTTTTTCCTCCCCGTAGGCTTTGGACACGAACTGGCCGTTCATGATCATGGCGATGAGGCCTTTGGTGAACCCGCGCATCGGTCCGACGGAGCCGGAATGGAGCACGATGCGCTTCGCGCCGAAGCGCTGGGCGTAGTCGAGCGTTTGCAGCGTGGTCTTCACGGCGCGCTGGCGGATCTCGGGCTTGCTCGAGGTGAACTCGTAGCAATCGGGCGAGTCGCTCATCACCTCGATGGGCTGCGGGCAGAAGTTGTGCAGGGTGGTGAAGTTCACGATGCCGCGCTCGGCGAATTTCATCGCGCCTTCCATCATGGGCAGGTTCAGGCCGTGGCTGAGTTCGATGTTGGTGAAACCGAGATCGACGATTTCGCGGAGCATGTCCTCGCCGCTCGTATGGCGGTGGGAGTTCCAGCAGGTGGAGAGGGCGAGCATTTTTGGAGTTTAATGAGGAATGCGAAATGGGAAATGCGAAATGGCTGCCCGACGAGTCGACGCGGAGCCTCGGCCTCCCGGCATTTCAAATTTCGCATTTCGCATTGTCCTGGCCGTAGGCTAGGACTTGGCCATGAAATATCGCACGTTTCGCGGCTCAGATGTTCGGGTGAGCGAGGTCGGGTTTGGCCTCTGGACGCTTTCGACGGGCTGGTGGGGGACCTACACCGACGACGAAGCCGTGGCGCTGATGCGGCGCGCGCTCGAGCTTGGCATTAGTCTCTTCGATGCGGCGGATACGTATGGAAACGGACGCAGCGAGGAGCTGATCGCGAAGGCGTTCGACGGCCGCCGCGACGAGATCGTGATCGCGACGAAGGTCGGCTACGATTTCGTAAATCACGGCGAGGAGCGCGGGCGCGGACAGCGCGAGATCCCGCAGGATTTCCAGCCCGAGGCGATTCGCCGGGCGACCGACGCGGCGCTCCATCGGCTGAAGACGGACCGCATCGACATTTTGCAGCTGCACAACATCCGGATGGAGCAGACCGAGGACGATGCGCTGTGGTCGGTGCTCGAGGATTTGCGCGCGGAGGGAAAAATCAAATTCGCCGGCGTCGCGCTGGGGCCGGCCGTCGGATGGCTGGGCGAGGGCGTGCAGGCGATTCGCCGCCGGAATCCCGGCGTGCTGCAGCATATCTACAACCTGCTCGAGCAGCATCCCGGGGCGGCCATGCACGGGGCTGCGCGCGACGCGGGGGCGGATACCATGTTCCTGATTCGCGTGCCGCATTCCTCGGGGATGCTCGAGGGAAAATATACCGCGGAGACCGTCTTCCCGCCGAACGACCACCGCAACCACCGCCCGCGCTCATGGCTGCTCAATGGCGTGAAAAAGGTGGAGCAGCTGCGCTTCCTCGAGCGCTCCGGCGTGCGCACCCTCGGCCAGGCCGCGCTGCTGTGGCTGCTCGCCGATGACCGCGTGGCCTCGACGCTGCCGAATATCTACAACGCGGAGCAGCTGGAGGAATTCGCGAAGGCTCCGGACCTGCCGCCGCTTTCCGCGGAGGAGCTCGATCGCGTCGCCGAACTCGTCGCGCGGAATTTCGGACTGGAGCTCGAGGAGTCGAAATTCAAGGGGACGATGGTGTGGGAGGAAAATGCGGAATTCGAAATGGGGAATGCGAAATAAAATTCCACGCGGCCCGGCCGCCATCGATCATTCCGAATTCCACATTTCGCATTTCGCATTTTCCCTATGAGCCGCCTTGCCCGCCTTGTCGGACTGCGCCGCCGATCGAAATTTCCCCCGTTTACCGGACCGGTGCGTGTGATGGTTTTCGATTTCGACGGGACGATTGCGGATACGTTTCAACAAGGCCTGGATATCCTCAATGGGCTGGCCGCGGAGTTCGGCTACAAGCCGCTGATCGGGGAAGATGTGGAAAAGGCGCGCGGCATGACGACGCGTCAGGTGATGAAATTTTTGGGAATTCCGAATCGGCGCCTGCCGGCGATTGCGAGCCGGGGGATTCGGGAGTTGCGAGGGCGCATCGGCAAAGTGCAGCCGATCGTGGGAATGCCGGAGGTTTTGCGGGCGCTGCATGCGCGCGGCGTGCGGCTGGGCATCGTAACGTCGAACTCCGAGGAAAACGTCGGCGTGTTTTTGAAAAATCACGATCTCGAAATTTTCGATTTCGTGCGCAGCAGTTCGCGATTGCTGGGCAAGGCGCGGGAGATTCGCCAGGCGATGAAGAAGGAAGGATTCGGTGCGGAGGAAGTGCTCTTCATCGGGGACGAGACGCGCGACATCGAGGCTTGCCGCCGCGCGCGCATTCGCTGCGCAGCCGTGAGCTGGGGCTACAACCTGCGCGGCTCCCTCGCAGCGCAGGAGCCGCATTTCATCTTCGACGCACCGGCGGAATTGCTGGCGGTGGAGTAATGAGAACCAAACAGGATTTTCAGGATTTTTGAGATTATCAGGATGGATTTCCTCTTCTGTAAATCCTGCCGATCCCGTTTAGTTCGATCGGAGTCGGGCGGTTGGGGTCAACCGTCCCTACCCTCCAGGGGATTTATTACATCCGGACGGGATCGACGTGCCAGATGTCGCGGGCGTATTCGGCGATCGTGCGGTCGCTGGAAAATTTGCCCATGCGGGCGGTGTTCAGGATCGCCATGCGCGCCCAGGCGGCCTTG
Source organism: Chthoniobacterales bacterium (assembly GCA_015655545.1). Taxonomy (GTDB): domain Bacteria; phylum Verrucomicrobiota; class Verrucomicrobiia; order Chthoniobacterales; family JAATET01; genus JAATET01. The sequence goes on from JAATET010000062.1 coordinate 5,520, forward strand.
TCGCGATAGGCGTCGTCGACTTTTTTCTGACACTCGCTGTAGGCCTCGAAGTCGGCCAGCACGAGGAACGGGTCGCTGTGCACGAGGTTGTCGCGGAGCATGCTGAGCACGCCGGCGGGCTCGTTGGGCGTGAAGTAGTTCGAGCCGACCCAATCCACGACGGCGCGGAGTTCTTCGTTCGCCTGGTAGATTTCCTCGGGCTTGTAGCCTTTTTTCCAGAGTTCGGCGACGTCCTCGACGGTGAGGCCGAAGATGAAGATGTTCTCGGGGCCGACTTCCTCGCGGATTTCGACGTTCGCGCCGTCGAGCGTGCCGATGGTGAGCGCGCCGTTGAGCGAGAGCTTCATATTTCCGGTGCCGGATGCTTCCTTGCCGGCGGTGGAAATCTGCTCGGAGAGGTCGGCGGCGGGCACGATGCGCTGCGCGAGCGAGACGCGGTAGTTCGGCAGGAAGACGACCTTGATGCGGTCTTTCACGCGGGGGTCGGCGTTGATGGTGGCGCCGACGGCGTTGATGGCCTTGATGATGCACTTTGCGAGGTCGTAGCCCGGCGCGGCTTTGGCCGCGAAGATGAAGACGCGCGGCGTGATGTCGAGGTCGGGATTTTGCAGGATGCGGCGGTAGAGCGCGAGGATATGGAGCAGGTTGAGATGCTGGCGCTTGTATTCGTGGAGGCGTTTGATCTGGACATCGAAGAGCGCGTCGGGGCTGACGATGACGCCGCATTGTTCCTCGATGATCGACGCGAGGTGGACTTTGTTTGCGCGCTTGATGGCCATGAATTCGGCCTGAAATTGCGGATCGTCCGCGAAAGGCTCGATGCCGCGCAGGAGGTCGAGATCACGTTCCCAGCCGTGGCCGATTTTCGAGGTAATGAGATTGCTGAGGCCTTCGTTGCAGGAGAGAAGCCAGCGACGCGGCGTGATGCCGTTGGTCTTGTTGTTGAACTTGCCGGGATACAGCGCGTCGAATTCCGGAAATAAATCGCTCTTGAGCAGCTGCGTGTGGAGCGCGGCGACGCCATTGACCGAGTGGCTGCCGACGATGGCGAGGTGGGCCATGCGCACCATTTGGACCTGGCCTTCCTGGATGATGGAAAGATGCTGTTTCTTGGCGAGGTCGCCGGGCCATTTGACATCCACTTCGTCGAGGAACTTCTTGTTGATCTCGAAAATGATCTGGAGGTGGCGCGGGATGACTTTTTGAAACAGGCCGACACTCCATTTTTCCAGCGCCTCGGGCAGAAGCGTGTGATTTGTGTAGGCCATCGTCTTGGTGACGATGGACCATGCTTGCTCCCAAGGGAGCCCGTGGACATCGAACAGCAGCCGCTGGAGCTCGGCGACGGCAATGGCCGGGTGGGTGTCGTTGAGCTGCATCGCGACCTTGTCGGGAAAGGTGTTCCAATCCGTATTCATCTGGAGGAAGCGGCGGATGATGTCCTTCAGCGAGCAGGAGACGAAGAAATACTGCTGGATGAGGCGGAGCTCCTTGCCGAGCTCGGTGCTGTCATTCGGATAGAGGACCTTGGAAACGGTCTCGCTCTTGTTTTTTTCGGAGACGGCCTCGTCATAGCCGCCGCGATTGAAGGCGGCGAAGTCGAAATCAGCGGAGGCTTTGGATTCCCAAAGGCGCAGGTAGTTCACCGTTTCCGTGCCGTAACCGGGGATGGGAATATCGTAGGGCACGCCGAGGATTTTTTTCGTGCCGGTCCAGCTGGGGACGTAGTTGCCGCGGTCGTCGAAGATGTTTTCCACGTGGCCGTAGAGCTCGATTTCCATCGTGTGCTCGGGACGCACGATTTCCCACGGCGTGCCATAGGTCATCCACGCGTCGGGCAGCTCGATCTGGTAGCCGTTGACGAACTCCTGCTTGAAGAGGCCGTATTGATAATGGATGCCGTAGCCGACGGCGGGCAGGTCGAGCGTGGCGAGCGAGTCGAGGAAACAGGCGGCGAGGCGCCCGAGGCCGCCGTTGCCGAGGCCCATGTCGTATTCCTCGTCGCGCACGAGATCGGGATCGAGGCCGAGCTCGCGGAGCGCCTGCTCCATCTGCTCGTGGATGCCGGCGCTGTGGAGCGTGTTCGAGAACAGGCGGCCCATGAGGAATTCCAGCGAGAGATAATAGACGCGCTTGGGATTCGTCTCCGCGTAGCGCGCCATGGTGGAGATCATGCGCTTGATGACGACGCTGAGCGCGGCCTTCGAACTGGCGAGCCACCAGTCGCGCTGCGTGGCGGTGGTGGTGTCGCGCGCGAAGGTGAAGGTGAGCTGATTTTTGACGGCGATTTTGAGACCGCCGGGGGTTTTATCGATCGCGGGTTGGGATTCGGAAGACATCTGCGGATGGGCTGTAACGTGTAAGCTTGTTGTAAGCAAGTTGTGCACCATGAATCAATCAGGCGGCAAGAATGCCGATGATAAATCCAATCGATTTTAAGATCGCATTTGCTCCAAAGAAAAAAGCGGGCTGGAGCCCGCCTTTTTCAAGATAAACGTTGAGAGTGGGAACTCCGAATTCCCACCGAAGGAGGATGCTCTATTTCTTTTTCGGTTTCTTATATTTGACGCTAATCGACCCGGAAGCCGTGCGGCTGGACGTGGTCGCGGAGGTCGCGGTCGCGGTGAAGGCGATCGTGCCCCCCTGCTTCTTGGCCAGGGTCTTTGGCTTGGCCGTGACCGTGATCGCCAGTAGATTTGAACGGAAAAGCGGTGTGGTGAAAGTATTCGACAACAGTGCGCTGGTCACATCCTGACCTGCGTAGGTGAAGCTAAGGGTGGCCCGTTTTTTGGTCGCAGAGGGAATGCTCACGCCAGCGGTGAAGATGTCCGAGTTCACACTCGTATTGGCGATATAGAATGTGAAGACACTTTTCTTTTTCGTGGTCGAAAGCTTTCCAATCGCCGGCACCACGATGGAGGGGGTGCCAGGGGAAAGGGTAAAATTGATGACCCTGTTGTTGTTCTGATCGGCGACCCAGAGCTGAAGGTTGGAGAAGGTCATGCCGGTCGGCTTTGACACGCCAGTCTGGGTGGTCGTAGGATTACCGTCGTTGAAGGTCGGCTGCCCCAATACGAAGCTGGCTGCCGCTCCCGTGGTTATCGTTTCCCAGACCATGATGCGGTTTTGATTTCCATCCGCGATATAGACTCGATCCAAAATGTCGAAGGTCACGCCCAGAGGACCGGAAAAACCGTGCTGAGTAGTTGGGTTGTCTACGCCGGTGGTGATGAAACCGGGCTGACCGAGGACACTGCTGGCGACGGCCCCCGAGTCGGGCTGAGTGGCGACGGAAGTAAAGCACAGGACGCGGTTATTCAATGTGTCCGATACCCACATATTGCCCCGGCCATCGAGTTTCGCAAAAGTTGGCGAATTGAAGGTGCTGGCAGAAATGGTCGGGAAGTTTGCCGTGCCAACCAGGTAATTGGTCTGCCCGAACTGGCCCGTGGCATTGATCGCGGCGATCCCATTTCCAGTCGCGTAAGGATTGGCATATTTCAGAACGCGGTTATTTCCCTGATCGACCACATAAAGAGCGCCCTTGCCGTCAACCATGACCCCGGTTGGAGTTTTCATGCCGGATTGAGTCGTGGCGGCCGCAGAGCCACTAAAATCAACCTGTCCCAAAATGAGATTGGCTGAGGCGGCGGCTCCGGTTCCTGCACCGATGGTGGAAGCGTTCAGGAAACCCACGACGCGGTTATTGCCGGTATCCGTTACCCACAGCGTGCCTTGCGAATCGATCACGATGGCGTTGGGAAGTTTCAACGCGGTTTTGTCGACGGGCGTGATTGCCGTGGAATCGGTAAAATTTTTCTGACCGAACACGGCCTCCGCGCCCGCGCCAGAGGTAAAAGCGGCGGAAGAACTAAAGCGCAGAACCCGGTTGTTGGTCGAATCCGCGACAAAGAATTTTCCCGAGGTGGGGTCGATGGCGAAGTCGGTGGGCTTATTGAACTTTCCGACGCCGGCGCCGGGAGTGGATGTCACGAAATTTCCCTGCCCCCACAGAATGTTCGCGTTTTGCCCATTGGTGTATTGAGCATGGACCAGCGTGGAGCTGGCGACGGTCAAGGCTACAAAAGAGAGCAGGAGGCGTGTGGGGAAGAGATGTTTCATACTGAAGTCGTGAGGCTGGGGAGGTAACGGAAAGGCACTGGTTGAAGTCGAGGATGGAAAAAAGGTCAAGAGGTAATAAGTCAAAAAGGTAACAGAGCAAATAACAAAGGCTGTCGGAGATCGTTAAAGCAATTTTAGACTAGTCCCAGCTTCATGCGGCCGGCCTCGGAGATCATGGATTGGTTCCATGGCGGGTCCCACACGAGATCGACGGCGGCGTCGTCGACACCGTCGAGGACGATGACTTTCTGGCGGGCGTCGGCGGCGATGGTCGGGCCCATGCCGCAGCCGGGGGCGGTGAGCGTCATTCTCACGCGCACGTTGGTTTTGCCTTCGGCGTCTTTTTCGACGTCGCAGTCGTAGATGAGGCCGAGGTCCACGACGTTGACTGGAATCTCCGGGTCGAAGACGGTCTTGAGCTGTTCCCAGACGGCTTCCTCGAGCGAGCCGTCGACGGCCTTCTTTTCGGATTTCGACTCGGCGGGATCGATGCCGAGCGCGTCGATGTCCTTTTCGTCGATGCGGGCGAGGCCGGCTTGGGTGGCGACGGTGTAGGTGCCGCCGAGGGATTGAGTAATAATGACGCTGGTGCCGATCGGAAGGATGATCGGGTTTCCGCTCGGGATTTGAACGGCGTCGCAGTCGCGGGTGAGGGTGAGTTCGCGTGAGTCCATGGTTTTTAGAAATTCGAAATTCGAAATGGGGAATGCGGAATTATTTCAACGTGATTTTTATGGTTTTCGGGGCGTTGAGCTGGTCGAAGAGAGTCGGGGAGGAAGGTGAAGAGGAAGATTTTTCGCCGGGATTCAGGGCATCCTTCAGCGCGCCTTCCACGAGCTGCGCACAGTGGATTTTCATCGGCGGCAGAGGGCCGAGCGGGGCGGAAAGGTCTTCGCCGCTCATGGCGAGCGCTTCCTCGGCGGTTTTTCCGCGGATGAGATCGGTGGCCATGCTGGCGACGGCGATGGCCGTCTGGCAGCCGAAGGTCTGGAACGTCGCCTTGTCGATGACCTTGCGACCGTCCTGCTCCTTGAACTTCACCCACATCCGCAGCATGTCGCCGCAATCCGCGCTGCCCACGGTGCCGATCGCGTCGGCATCGGTCATCTCGCCGAGATTTTGCGGGTTGCTGACGGCGGCCTGGATGCGGGATTCGAGATCGTTGCTCATTCGACGGAGTAGCGGGGAAGGGTGGGGTCGACTTCGAGGCTCCAGGCGTCGATGCCGCCGCGGAGGCCGCGGATGTTCGTGAAGCCGTGACCGGCAAAATAGGCGGCCGCGTCGAGACTGCGCGCGCCCTGGTGGTCGACGAGGACGACGAGGCTGTCCTTCGGCCATTCGCCCATGATCGACGGTAAAAGCTCCTGCGTGAAATGTCGCGCTTGAGGAATGTGCACGGCGTCGAATTCCTCCCGCGTGCGGATGTCGAGCAGGCGCGTGCCGGCGTCCCCGGCCAGCGCGGCGGCGGCTTCCTTCGGCTCGATGAGCATTTTCGCATCCTCGGCACAGGCGGCTTCGACCTGGGCGAGCACCGCGAGGGGATCGAGATTCTCGTTGCGGGCGCAGACTTCGGCAAAAGTTTCGTCGGGCCGAAAGCCGCAGCTCGAGCAGCCTCCGATGTGGTGGAGGCGGAAGAGCGCGCGCTGGGCGCCGGGCAGCACCTGGAGCAGCTCCTGCATGGTGACATCGGGTGAAAGCGTGGCGGTCATGAAAAGCAGATTACGCGCTGGCGGGACACAATGCAAAGCCGCCGGTTACGGCGCCGGTTTTCGGAGGATGAGCACTTTCGCGGGAGCGGAAATTTTTCCGCTGGCGTCATGGGCGTAGGCTCGCACGATGGTGCGCGGCTTTTTCAGGCGGACCGTTTTTTTCCACACGGTGGTGCCGAGGGCGGGAATCTGTTTTTTTCCGACCTGGAGGATGACTTGGGTGACGCTGGTGTCGTCGCTCGCGGTGCCGCGCACGACGAGGCGCTTCTTGGGCGTGGTGACTTTGCGCTTGCCGCTGATGGCGACGGTCGGCGGGCCGCTGTCCAAAGGCGAAAACCGCAGGACGCGGTGGTTTTTGAGATCGCTGATCCAGAGGCTCCCGTCGGGCTGCGCGAACAGCCCGGCGATGGCGGTGGCATCCTGCGTCTTGAGCCGGCGGGCGTTGAGGTCGGCGACGTTGCTGGAGAAATCCGCCTGACCGACCACCGTGGAGGCGGGCTTGCCATTGTCGATCGTCTTGATATTCGCAAACCGCAGCGCGCGGTTGTTGCCTTGGTCGAGCGCCCAGAGGCCGCCGGCGGCGTCGGCAAAAAGGCCTGTCGGCCCCGAGATGCGCGAGGATGAAAGTCCCGCGGCCGTGCTGCCATTGTTGTAGTCCGGCTGGCCGAGAATGCGCGCGCCGTTCGCGCCGTTCGAGATCGTGGCGGCGGTGGGGAAGCCCATGATGCGATTGTTTCCGCGATCGGCGACCCACAGCGTGCCGCCGGAGTCCACGGCGACGCCGGCAGGGCCCATGAAATGCAAGTTGTCGGAACCGCCGGTGGAAGTGGTGAAGGGCGTGACCTGATCCTGCCCGAATTCCCCGTCGGCTTCGGCGCCGGTGGCCTTGCTCGCGGCGTCGTTGAATTTCAATACGCGATTATTGGCCGTGTCCGCGACCCAGAGCCGCCCGCCGGCATCGACGCAGAGGCTCTCCGGCGCGCTCATTCCGATCCGCGTGGTCGCCGCGGCTTCGCCCGCGGCGTCCGATTGGCCGAGCACCAGCGTGGCGTCGGGTCCGTTCACGATCGTGCCGGCATTGGCGTTCGCATACATTACGACGCGATTGTTGTCCGTGTCCGCGACCCAGAGATGCCCGCCCCCGTCGACCCACAGCCCGGTCGGCGAATCGAGGGACCCGGCATCGACGGGCGTGGCTCCATTGCTCACGAAATCCGCCTGGCCGAAGACCGCCTCCGCCGCCGCCCCGCTTTGCAACGCCGCGGCATTGGCGTAACGAAGCACGCGATTGTTTCCGGTATCCGCCACGAAAACCTTGCCGGTCGAGGAATCGACGACCACGGAAGACGGGCTGTCGAGACTGGCTGAAGCCGGCGCCGGAGGAACGGCGGCGCTGAGGAAATCCGGCTGGCCGAGCACGAGATCGGCGGCGGCAAAAGTCGGCACTTCCTTGCTGTTCGCCTGTTCCAGCAAAAGGCTCGTCGCGAGCAGGAGGAGGAAGCGCTTCATCGGAGCATTCAACGTCATGAGAGACCCCCCTCGCAAGTCGCGTGCCCGCCCCGATCCCGATCCCGGTTGGGAAATCCACTCGCGCTGCGCGTGCCGCTCTGCGTAGTTTTCCCGCGTGCAACAGCCGCGCGCCATCTCCGAAGCAACGGGCATTCTAGGGATTCTCGGAATTTTATTAATCGCCAGCCTCATCTGGTGCCGCCCCTTGGCGCTGCTCTGGATCGTGGTCATTCTCTTCGTGCTCTATTTTTTCCGGGATCCCGATCGCATCGCACCGGACGAGGCGGATATCGCGGTGTCGCCCGCCGACGGACAGATCGTCTCCATCGAGGATCGTCTCGAAAGCGAGGGGCTCATGCGACGCATGATCTGCATTTCGATCTTCCTTTCCGTCTTCGACGTGCATGTGAATCGCTCCCCGATCGCCGGGCGCGTGGCCTATAGCGAGGGGAAAAAAGGCAAGTTCCTCGACGCGCGAAATCCCGACAGCGCGCACCAAAACGCGAGCCGCCTCTGGATCATCAAGGGGCCGCGCGTCACCGTCGCCGTGCGACAGATCACCGGCGCCATCGCCCGCCGCATCGTGCCTTGGTCAAAGGTCGACGACGATCTCGCGCAGGGACAGAAGTTCGGCATGATCCGCTTCGGCTCCCGCACCGAGCTGTATGTGCCCGAGGGCTCGAAGGTATTCGTGCGGGTGGGCGAGTCGGTGCGCGGCGGAGTCACGGCCCTGGCGCAATTCCCGGCTGAGACGATCGGGAAGACGACGACTTCCGCTTAAGAACCGTCAAAGTTCCTACTTCGTCTTCGGAACCCGCGCGAATCGGAGCACGCGATTGTTGAGGTCGTCCGCGAACCACACGGCTTTCTGGGCATCCACGCAGATGCCGCCGCGATACGGCGCGAGCAATGTCGAAGTGACGCCGGTTTGATTTGCCGTGAAGCTGAATTGCCCGATGACGGCGTTTGCCTTGGCGCCGGTTTTCAGTTTTGCGGCAATGTCAAAGCGCAACGCGCGGTGTGCGCTTTTCGTGGCCTTGTCGTTCGCGGTGTCCGCGACCCAAAGCGCGCCCTTGCTGTCGAGGAAAAGGCTGCGCGGATACGAGAGCCCGCTGGCCCCGCTTTTCGCGCCCTTGTCGGTGGTTTTCGGCTGGCCGAGGACGGCGGCTGCTTTCTTTTCGCTCCAATTTTTTTTCGGATTGTCGAATCGGTAGACCTTGTTGTTCTTCGCGTCGGCGACCCAGAGCGTGGTTTTCTTTGTGCCTTTCGTGGCCACAGCGATGCCGCCGAGCTCCGGCTTGTTGGTGAATTTCAGGATCCCCGTCCAAGTGGGGATTACTGGGGCCAGGGATGTGAACGTCGTGGCGTTTGCGAGCCAGGTGACCGTGCGGCTTTTCAATCCGTAGGTGATCCAGAGCGTGCCGCGCGCGTCCACGAAGAGATATTCGCAGCCGGGGGCGATGAGGGAGTGGTTTGTGATTCCGCTGAAAACGCCCGACGCCGTGTCGTAGCGGAAAATCGTGCCGGAGCCATTGTCCGCGACCCGGAGCGAATCGTTTTTATCCACGCAAATGCTCCACGAGCCACCACCCGCCGGAAGGATGATCTGGTCTTCCAATGCCGCCCCGCTGGCGAGAGCTGCGGCGCTCGCGTAGCGGGTGATGCGGGCGTTGAAATAATCCGCGATGAAAAGCTTGCCCGAGACGGGCGAGACAGCAACGCCGCCGGGCCCGCTCAGGCTGGTCGCGGGGAAGGGAGTCGCCGTCGCGTTCGTGATGAATGTGGCCTGCCCGATCACGCGGTCGGCTTTCGCCTGTGCCGCTTGCGTCGAGGGAAGCAGAAGCGCGGCCGCCGACAGGAAGATGAAGAGGCTCAGTCCGTTTGTGTGCGACGATTGATGCGCATGCTTTCAGGCAGCTGAGGAGGAATGGATTGGCAACCGGAGTTTCTTGCGGCGAATCGAATAACGCTCCCTTTCCGCGAATCGCATGCTAGCCTGCCCGACTTCGCGAGATGAGCAACCACGGACCGAAAATCTATCTCCTGCCGAATCTCATGACGGCGGGAAACCTCTTCTGCGGATTCGCCGCCGTGCTGCGCATCATCGAGGGCAAGCTCGAGGGGCAAACCCTGGCCGACGTGGCCGCAAACGCCCGCTACAAGGAGGCGATCGGCTTCATTCTGGGCGCCTGCGTCTTCGACCTGCTCGACGGCCGGCTCGCCCGGCTGGGCGGTCACGAAAGCCCGTTCGGGCGCGAGTTCGACTCGCTCGCGGATGTCGTGTCCTTCGGTGTCGCCCCGGCCCTGCTCGCCTACGACATCGTCCTGCACGATTTCCACAACACCGGCTGGCTCATTGCATTCTTCTACCTGCTTTGCGGGACGCTGCGGCTCGCCCGCTTCAATTGCGTCGCCGCCGATCCCGCGCTTCAAAACGGCTCGAAGGATTTCGAAGGTTTTCCGATCCCAGCGGCCGCTGGATTGATCGCCTCCCTCACGCTTTTCATGCTTTGGATCGAAGAAGGCCAAAAAACGATCGGCGCCTGGAAATTCGGCCTCCCGGCGCTGATGATTTTTCTCTCGATCCTGATGTTCAGCCGCGTGCGCTACCCGAGCTTCAAGGCCGTGAACTGGCGCACCCAGCGTTCGCTGCCCGCCTTTATCGTGCTCATCGCCGTGCTCGTCGTGACCGCGCTTTGCTACCAATGGATGCCCGCCGTGCTTTTCGTCTTGTTCCTGGTCTATGGCTTCGTGCGGCCGTGGGTGAGCAAGGCCTTGCGGCGTGAAATCGAGGACGATGACGAATCGGACAACACCGAGCTCGTCGAACCCGACAAGCGCGATGCAGCTTGATCTCGGCTTCGGCGAAAACCACCCCGAGCTGCCTCCCGAGCCCGAGGTGAAGCGGGCGCCCGCCGCGCCGCGCGTGCTGAGCGTCTCCGAACTCACGCGAAAAATCCGGGACACGCTTGAACGGCAGGTTGGTGAAGTCTGGGTGCGCGGCGAGATTTCGAACTATCGCAAGCAGGCGTCCGGCCACCATTATTTCACGCTCAAGGACGATGGCAGCCAGCTTGCATGCGTGCTTTTCGCCGGCGCCGCGCGCGGCCTGCGCGGGCTGCGGATGGCCGATGGCATGCAGGTGCAGGCGTTCGGCGAACTCACGGTTTACGAGGCCCGCGGGCAGTATCAACTCGTCGTCCAGCTCGTGCAGGAGGAAGGGCTCGGCGCATTGCAAGCGCGCTTCGAGGCGCTCAAAGCCAAGCTCGCGGCGGAAGGAATCTTCGATGCGGAGCGCAAACGTCCGCTGCCGCGCTTTCCGATGCGCATCGGCGTCGTGACCTCGCCGAGCGGAGCGGCGATTCGCGATTTTCTGAAAGTGCTGCACCGGCGCATGCCCTGCGTCGAAGTCCTTATCAATCCCGTCCGCGTGCAGGGGCGCGGCGCGGCGGCGGAGATCGCGGCGGCGGTGTCGGAATTTTCCAAAATTTCGCCGCCGGTGGATCTCGTCGTCGTCACGCGCGGGGGAGGCAGCCTCGAGGATTTGTGGGAGTTCAACGAGGAAGCCGTGGCGCGCGCCATTGCCCTGTCGCCAATTCCCGTGGTGAGCGCGGTCGGGCATGAGATCGATTTCACGCTCGCCGATTTCGCGGCGGATTTTCGCGCGCCCACGCCGAGCGCCGCGGCGGAATTGATCGTGCCGGATGTCTCGGAAATCTTCGCCGGCATGTCACAGCGGGTGACACGCATGCTGCGCGAGTGCGTCGGCGCGATCCGTTTTCAACGCGCCCGGCTGGCTGGCCATGAACGGTCGGCCTTGCACCGCGAGCCGGCCCGAATCCTGCGCGAACACGCGCAGCGGTTGGATATGAGCGCCGGGGCGCTGCGTCGCGGTGCGCTTCTTGCGCTTCAAGGCCGCCGTGACCAATTGCGCCATGCCGTGGCGGTGATCGGGGCGCATCGTCCCGCGCCGATGCTCGCAATGTTGCGCGGTAGAGTCTCGCAGGCTGCCGTGCTTCTCGAGGAATCCGTATCGCGCCGGCTCGCGCACCGGCGCGAATCCCTGCGCAACATCGCCGCCATGCTCCAAACGCTCAGCCCTGAGGCCACGCTGGCTCGCGGCTATTCGATCACCTTTGACGTGCAGGGCGGTGTCGTGCGCTCGGCACGGGAGCTTGAACCGGGCGCTCCCATCCGCACGCGCTTCCGAGACGGCGAGGTGGATTCCATCGTCGGGTAGGTGCGCGAGTCCTGGAGCGAAATATTCCGTTACCTTTCGGCTTCGGCGTCCATGAATGGATAAGATGGATGTCAGCGACATGGAGTTGGTGCGGGAGTATGCGACCCGGGATTCCGAACAGGCTTTCGCGGCCTTGGTGAAGCGGCATGTCGACCTCGTTTACTCGGCGGCGCTGCGGCAGGTGCGCGATCCGCATTTGGCGGAGGAAATCACGCAGGCGGTGTTCATCGTTCTTGCACAAAAAGCGAAGTCGCTTGGGCGCGGCACGATCCTTTCCGCGTGGCTTTGTCGCACCGCGCGATACGCCGCCGCGGATGCTTTGAAAGCACAACACCGCCGCCTGCGGCGTGAACAGGAGGCCTACATGCAATCCGTCTCGCACGAATCGGAATCCGATACTTGGTCGAAAATCGCGCCATTGCTCGACGCTGCGATGGCAGGACTTGGAAAAAAGGAACACGATGCGCTGGCGCTTCGCTTCTTCGAAGGCAGAGGTTTCGGCGAGCTCGGAGCGGCCATGGGAATCAGTGAGGCCGCAGCCAAGATGAAGGTCAGCCGCGCGCTGGAAAAACTGCGGAAGTTTTTCAACCGGCGAGGCATTGTCCTTTCTACGGCTCTAATCTCCACCGCCGTCTCGGCTGGATCCGTGCATGCCGCGCCAGTCGCGCTGAAGACGTCAGTGGCGGTGGGTGCCACTCAGGGAGCGGCCGTTAGCGGTTCAACAATGGCTCTTGCCAAGGCGACATTGCAGTTCATGGCGTGGGCCAAGGTCAAAACGGTTCTTTTGGGAGGATTCGCCGTCCTGGCTGCAGCCGCGACGACCGCTGTCGTTTTTGAAAAATCCCCCACGGGAAACTGGCAGGTCGTGCCGCTCGAATTCGACCTCGTGAGCCGGGTGTCTCCACGAGTGCAAATCGTGCCTTCGAAGTTTTCGAGGAGTCGCGGGGAAATCTTCGAGGAGCGTGGGCCGGTCGATTCGAGAGTGATCGGACTCGGGGCGTCCGTCGATGCCATCATCAGGAAGGCGTATGGCGCGAGCGGGGTGCGGACCATCTTTCCAGGCGATCTGCCGACGGGACTCTACGATTACATTGCCAATTTGCCGGAAGGCTCGGTGCCGGCCCTGCAGCGGGAGATTGGAAATGTGTTTGGATTGACCGCAAAGCGTGAAGCGAGGGTGGCCGACGTGCTGCTTTTGAGGTTCAAGAATCCGAACGCGCCGGGTCTGAAACAGGCGCATGATTGGCGAAGTTCGGCCACGATGGGAGATGAAGGATATGCGTCCATCAACGAACCGATTTCCGACTTCGCCGCCTATCTCGAAAATTTATTGAAAATCCCGATCATCGATGAAACCGGATTGAAGGAAAAATATGGGATCGACCTCAAACTAAGCAACCGACCCGGAGAGCATCCCGATTGGGCAAAAATGAATGGAGCGTTGATTCAGCAGCTCGGACTCGAATTGGTGCCTGCGCGGCGTTCGCTGGAAATGCTCATTGTCGAGCGCATCCGGTAGCTCCAACCTCGCGCGCAATTCATCGCCAATCTTTGACAACGGCACGTTAGCGGCTGGCGGGTGAGTTGGGTACTTTTGTGGGATGCACGACTTCGATGAACGCCTTCCCGTTTCGCATCCGCATGGATGCGGCGGGGTCGAGTTGCAGCCCGATCCCGCGGCCATCCTCAAGGCCTGCGAAAAGGCGGGGCCGCTCTTCGTGCTGTTTCGCAATGAGGCGTGCATTTTCGGGTCGGTTGCGGATCCGCTTTGGTATCTTGACGCGGCGAATGTGCACCTGGCCGCCAGCGGAGCGATCACGCTGAACCTTGCGCCGCATCAGCCCTGCTCGGTGTTCGGCTATATCGAGGCCGGGCCGCAGGGCGGATTCATCGACGCCGTCGAGTTTTGCGGGCCGGGGCAGGAGGGATTCTTGAAAATCTGCCGCATGGACCGGACGGATCGCGCATGCTGGCTCGCCTTGCTCGCGGATTTCCATGCGGGATCCGCCGCTCCGTCGCGCATCGCCGGCATCCGCAAGACGAATCATCTCGATGTGCCCTTGTCGGCATGCGGAGCGCCATCGCCGGCCGAGATGATGATCGAGCGATTCCTCGGGTGCGCGGTGCGATGCGGCGCGACGCTCCACATTACCGCGCAGTCGCCGTGCGCCCGAGGGCGGCTGGTGATCCGGCCGACGCACCGCGTGCGGGCCGGGCATTGGACGGTGTTGTCTTCGGACGACACGGCCTTCCATGTCGCACCCGGCTGCGTGACCGAGCTGCGCATCGTCACACGGCCTCATCTCACGCAGCTCATTCTCTTCGGCGCCGGGGGCCGCTTCGTCGCCCGCATTCTCACTCGCGACCGCGCGCTGCTCGATCAACTCCACGAAATCCTATGAATATCCCGATCTACTTCGCCACCGTCACCGGAAACAGCCGCGATCTCGCCGAGCGCGCCGAGCGCAAGCTCAAGGCTCTCGGCTTCGACGCCGAGGCTCGCGACCTCGCGACGGAATCCGCCGAGTCGCTGAGGGGTCAAGCGACCGCGCTTTTCATCGCGAGCACGTGGGGCGACGGCGAGCCACCCGACGATGCGATCGACTATGTCGCGCGCCTGCAAAGCGACGAGCCGCTCGACCTTGCGGGGCTGCAATATTCGGTCTGCGCGCTCGGCGACACGGGCTACGAGATTTTCTGCGGCTGTGGCAAGACGATCGACGAGCGTCTCGAGCGCCATGGGGCGACGCGTCTCGCTCCGCGCGTGGATTGCGACGTGGATTTTCTCGATCTTTTCGAAACATGGATCGAGGCGGTGAAGCATGCGCTCGATGCGCGACGGCTCGCGGTTTCCTGATCCCGGCCGGCAAATGCCTGCCACGGCGGAGCGCCACGGAATCGAAGCCGTGGCGCTTGTCGCATACGGGCCGCACGGCCCGCGGTATGCACAGCAATCGAGCGTTAGTTTTCCGCAAGGGGACGTTAGCGGGGAAAAGCGGGAGCCGGTATTCACGTCGCCAATCCATGAAAATCCGATTCCATCTCCTTCTCGCAAGCGTCTCACTCCTTTCCATGTCTGGTGCCGCCAACGCCACCATACTGGGCTATGACCTCGATCCGCTCGGCACGCGCGACGGCGTCAATGTCGGCTACTCGCTTTGGGACGCGTTCAGCGGGTTCAGCTTTAGCTTCACGTCGCCGGACGCGAGCAGCGGCACCGCGATCTTCAGCGGAAAGCTCAAGTCGTCGGCGACCGATGGCATCGTGGTTGGTGGTGGCGATGCGCTTTATCAGGGAAACACCACGGGCGGGACGGTTCCCTCGGCCTTTAGCATCGAGGGCGGAACGGGCACGGGGGCGAGCGCGATCGTGATGCAGCTGAAGTTCACGCCGCCGACCATAAACGGCGGAGACCCGCTCTCCTACTACAGCGTGTCGCTGACGAATGTGGGCGCGCCGTCGAGCATCTCGCTGGTGGGGCAGTCGGAGGGATATGACATCGTCTCGTATTCCTGGACGGGTTTGAATTTCGGCAGTGGAGCCCGGGTGGCGTTTTCCATCACAAGCCCGGCCGACCATGTCGCGTTGGACGGCATCTCGGTCGATGTCGCCCCCGTGCCCGAGCCGGCCACGTGGATGTCGCTTGCGGCCGGCCTGGCATTCTTGACGCTCGTCAATCGCAGCCGGCTCGTTCGCCGATAATCATACGCCACTAGTGGATCGCCTTCGCGTCCCGAAGACGCGAAGCGCAATCCGCCGCTAAAAGATCGCAATCCGGCGTTAGCGGCGCGATGCCGCCGATGCCATCTCTACTTCCATGCGCAGTCCAATCTCCTTTTTCCTCCTGGGACTCGCCATGGCGGCCTTTCATGCGAAGGCGGCCACCTTTCAAATCAACGCACCGTCCGCCGACCGGTGGATGTATCCCTTCGCCTCGAATGGAGGCGGCCAGGCTGCCATCCAGGTCTTCGGCGCGGTGGGGGAGCCCGACTTCGACGATCGCGACGGGCAGATGTATGTGCGGTTCGATACAACGGGCGTGATCGCCGCCGGGCTCGGCGCCTCGAACTACCAGGTCTCCGCGCTCACGCTCACGCTCACGCTCAGTTCGGTCGGAACGATCTACGATCCGACTTACGATCCCTACGCGAGTTATCTGGACGGAGGGACGGACTCGGATGCCGGCCGGCCGGTGGAGGTTTATGGCGTGGGTTTCCGCAACGACGCCACCGCCGCGACATGGCAGGAGGACTCCTCCTTCGGCGGCGCTGGCATGGGAAAGTCCCAGCGCAGCGCCTACGCCGCGGGATTCGACTCCGCGGGCAATCTCATCGACGTGTCGAACAACGTCTCGCAGGGATTCGATGCGGCGCCGTGGGCGGTGGGGCAGGTCGCCGGCGTGGCGCCGGGCTCGGCCTTGTCGGCCGATATGGACATGACGTTCACGTTCAACCTGAGCGATCCGAGCATCCTCGCGTATCTCCAGGCGGGCTTCAATCTTGGCTATCTCGACCTCATGGTCACCTCGCTATACGGCGCGGAGCAGCCCGGGACGGGCCCGCAGACAAACTTCCCCGTCTTCTATTCCAAGGAAAGCCCGTTCGAGGATGCGAGCAGCGGGAATCCCGAAGATCTCGTCGCCGGACGGCTCGGCGGAAGCGTCACCGCGGTGCCGGAGCCGGAAATTTATGCGCTGCTCGGGCTGGCTTGCGGCATCGGTCTTGCCGTGCGTTTCTCGAGAAGCCGCCATGCGTAGAGCGGGATTTACGCTGGTCGAAATCATCTCTGCCGTGGCGATCATGGCCGTGCTTATCGCCCTCCTCGTGCCGGCCAGCACCGATTACATCCGCGAGGGAAGGAAGGCGAAGGAGATCTCCGCCGCGCGCAAGCTTGTCGCCGCCTACCTCACCTATGCGTCGGACCATGATGGTCAATTGATGTCCGGCTACGGCGGCTCCGGCGATCCCACCTATCAGCCGGGCTCGGTTACCGACGCGATGGGCGCGCCGCTGAGCTTCCCCGCCGACGCGCGTTATCCCTGGCGGCTGGCGTCCTATTTCGACTACGACATGGAGGCGATCCTCTTCAACGGCAACGAGAATGCGCTGAAGGATCAGGTGGACTTTCATTATGCCGCCAGCGTATCCTCGAACCTCGGCATGAATGTCACTTTCGTCGGCGGAGACTACGGCGGATCGAGCGACCTCGCGCCGAGTGAGCGAGCCTTCCGAACCTTCGGGCAATTCTGCATTCAGCGGCTCGGCCAGGCGGAAAGGCCGTCGGAGCTCATCGTCTTCGCATCGGCGCGACGCACGGTGAAGGACGTCGGCTTTTTCAAGGTGCTCTCCCCGTATTTCACTGGGCGGCGCTGGGCCGGGAGCTGGGATCCGAACTCCGCGCCGGAAGCCACCGGCTACGTGGATTTCCGCTACAAGGGCAAGGCCGTCACCGCCATGCTCGACGGCCATGCGGAGCTCCTCGGCTTCGACGAGCTGGACGACATGCGCCACTGGTCGGACCAGGCCGAGCAAAACAACAACCCCAATTATTCCCTCCAAAAAGTCATCACCATCCAACAATAATGAAAACCATCGATCTTGCGGCGGCGTGGGCCGACCTGCGGCGCGCCGAACCCAAACTCCGCATCCGTGACGCCGCCGCCAGGCTCGGCGTGAGCGAGGCCGAGCTCCTCGTCACCGTTCCCTCCGTCACCCGTCTGCGTCCCGAGTGGCCTGAGCTGCTCGATGCCTTCAAGTCGCTCGGCCGAGTGATGTGCCTCACCCGCAACGAGCATGCCGTGCACGAGCGCAAGGGGCTCTTTCGCGAGATCGGATTTTTTGGCGGCGGCGCGATGGGGCAGGTCGTCGGGCCCGACATTGATCTGCGCCTTTTCCCCATGACGTGGACGGCGGCCTTCGCCGTGCGGAAGGACGAGGAAACGGGCGCGAACGACAGCATTCAAATCTTCGGCGCCGACGGCCTCGCGCTGCACAAGGTCTTCCTTCAGGACGGGAGTGACCGCGCGGCCTTCGAGAAGCTGATCGCGGATTTCAAGACCGACGAACAAGGCTTCGCCGCGCTGCCGGTCGAGCCGCCCGCCGCGGACAAGCCGGATGCCGAAATCGACCGCGAGGGCTTCGTGGCCGCATTCCAGGCCATGGAAGACACGCATCATTTCTTCGGCCTGTTGCGCAAGTTCGGCGTCGGCCGCGTGCAGGCGCTGCGCCTGCTTGGCGAGGAATTTGCCGTACCCGTGAAAACGGACGTCACCGGCGAGCTGCTGCGCCGCGCGTCGGCGGAGAAACTGCCGATCATGGTCTTCGTCGGCAACCGCGGCTGCATCCAGATCCACACCGGCGAGGTGAGCAAGATCGTTCCCTTCGGCGAGGAGTGGATCAATGTCCTCGACGACGAATTCAACCTCCATCTTCGCGAATCCGGCGTCGACTCCGCGTGGCTCGTGCGCAAGCCGACGAAGGACGGCGTCGTCACCTCCATCGAACTCTACGACGCGTCGGGCGAGAACATCGCGCTGCTCTTCGGCAAGCGGAAGCCCGGCCAGCCCGAGGACGAAAACTGGCGTCGGCTCGCGGAGTCGTTGAAATGAAACTCTTCCGCTTCCTCTTCGTCCTCCTCTTCCTCCCTCGGGTAGAGGCCGCACCCACGCGTGTCGTGAGCCTTGGCGGCGATGTCACGGAAATTGCCTTCGCGCTCGGCAGGGGTGACGCCATCGCGGCGGTAGACATTACGAGCATGTATCCCGAAGCCGCGCTCAAGCTGCCCAAAGTCGGCTACGTGCGCGCGCTCTCCGCCGAGGGAATTCTTGCCATGAAACCAGACCTCATCCTGGCCGGCGGCGACGCCGGTCCGGCCGAGGCCATCGAGCAGCTCAAGGCCGCCGGCATTCCGATCGTCACGCTGCCGAAGGATCACACGCTCGCGGGAATTCAAAATAAAATCCAATCGGTTGCCGACGCGCTCGACGCCAAAGCCGAGGGTGAAAAGCTCGCGGGAGTCTTCGAGACACAGCGCAAGGCTCTGGAGTCTTCCGTGAAAACCGGCGAACCTATAAAGGCTGTCTACGTGATGGGCCGACAGGACGGCGCGCTCGTAGCGGCAGGCAAGGGAACCGCCGCCGATGCGATGCTGTCCGCCGCCGGGTTGACGAATATTTTCGCCGACGCGGAAGGCTACAAGCCGGTGTCGGGCGAAATCCTCGTCGCGCAAAATCCCGCGATCATCGTGACCGGCGAACGCACGGTGCAAGCCAGCGGAGGACTCGATAAACTCAAGGCCAATCCCGCCTTGAGCGCGACCTCCGCAGTGAAAAGTGATCACGTTCTCGTTTTCGACGACATGTATCTGCTCGGCCTCGGGCCGCGTGCGGCGCAGGCCGCCAGCGAGCTCGCCGCCGCCGCGCACAAGTAATGGAAAATTCCTGGGAAGCCGGTGCGTGGGCGCCGCCCGCCGTGCCGGCTCCACGGGAATTGCTCCACCGCGCCCGCCGCCGCCGCCGCTGGCAATTTCTCGCGCTGGCCGTGCTGTTCATCACCACGGCGCTCGCTGCGACGATGATCGGGCCGATGCGCATCGCTCCTTCCGATCTCGCCGCGCTCGTCACGGAGCGTCTCGGCGGTGAAACCGCGCGGGTTGATTCCGCGACGCGCATCGTGGTCGAGCAGATTCGACTGCCTCGCGTCGTGCTTGGCGCGCTCATCGGCGCCGCGCTGGCGATCTCGGGGGCGGCGATGCAGGGGCTCTTTCGCAATCCGCTGGCCGATCCCGGGCTGATCGGGATTTCCGCCGGCGCGGCTTTTGGCGCGGTCAGCGTCATCGTGCTCGGCCATCACCTCCTGCCCATGCTTCCCGGCTGGGCGGCGCCCTACCTGCTTTCTGCCGCGGCTTTCATCGGATGCCTTGGCACGACGTTATTGATGACCAGGCTCTCGATGCACGACGGCCATCCCGTCGTGGCGACCATGCTGCTCGCCGGAGTCGCGATCAACGCGCTTGCCAGTGCCATGACCGCGTTTGTGGTTTTTCTCGCGAACGACCAGCAGGTGCGCGACGTGACGTTCTGGCTGCTGGGGAGCCTCGGCGCGGCGACCTGGCAAAAAGTTATTATTGTCGCGCCATGCGTCGCCATCGGCCTCGCGCTGCTGCCCATGCTCTCCCGCTCGCTCAATGCCCTGCTGCTCGGCGAATCGGAGGCGGGCCATCTTGGCTTCAATGTGGTTCGCACGAAATGGATCGTGATTATTCTCTCGACGTTGATGGTCGGCACCGCGGTCGCTTTTGCCGGCGTGATCAGTTTCGTGGGCTTGATCGTGCCGCATGCGATCCGATTGGTGGCGGGGCCAGGACATCGATTTCTCATGCCCGCTTCCGCCGTGCTCGGCGCAACGCTGATGGTCGCCGCGGACTTGCTCGCACGCTGTGTGGTCGCGCCGGCCGAACTGCCGATCGGAATTCTGACCGCGATCATCGGCGCTCCGTTTTTCCTGTGGGTGTTGCTGCGCGTGAAGGCGGCATGGCAGCCATGATCGAAGCTCGCGGCATCGTCGTGACCCGCAAGGAGCGACCGATTCTCGGCGGCGTGGACTTTCGCGCAGGCGCCGGAAAAGTGACCGCCATTCTCGGCGCCAACGGCGCGGGAAAATCAACGCTGCTGCGCGTGCTCTGCGGAGATTTGAAACCGGACGAGGGCGAAATCAAGATCGCACGGCGTTCGCTCGCCGACTGGCGGCCCGCGGAACTCGCTCGCGTGCGTGCCGTCGTGCCTCAGTCGAGCGCTTTGAATTTTCCGTTCACCGTCCTGGAAGTCGTGTTGCAGGGCCGCGCGCCGCACTTCGACGGCCGCGAGGGTGGCGCCGATGAATCAGCCGCGATCCACGCGCTGGAAATCGTGGATCTCACGCGGCACGCGGGGCGCGATTACACCACGCTTTCAGGCGGTGAGCGCCAGCGCGTGCATCTCGCGCGAGCCATCGCGCAAATCGGCCTGGAAGGCGAGGGGCGCTGTCTTTTGCTCGACGAGCCCACCTCGAGTCTGGACCTTCGCCATCAACACGACGTGTTGCGCATCGTGCGGCGATTCGCGGAATCCGGCGGCGCTGCGGTGATCGTGCTGCACGACTTGAATCTCTGCGCGCGCTACGCGGACAAGGTTTTCCTGCTTCACTACGGACGCGTTCTCGGCTCCGGTGACGCCGGTGCGGTCATGACGCCCGACTGGCTGTCGATCGCCTACGGAATCGGGGTGCGTCGCGACGAAGTGAAAGGGTTGTCGGTGTATTCAGTATAATCTTATCTGCAGGCTTGCATATGAGACTCAGTCTCATTAAATCAACGCAATGCCAGAAGCCACAGCGAGAAAACCCGCCGCACCAAAGACACGCTCTTCAGAAAGAGGAATCTTTGGCGATTTGGCGAACGACGGCTTTCGCATTACGCGTTGGGAAGAGGTGGGCAAACCGGCCGGCGCGCACTGGTTTGACGCGCAGTCCATCGTCCTCTGTCTAAATGTCGCCGGCAGCGGTCGGTTTCACGCGGGCACGCGGCTGGCTTGCGCGGTCGAGCCTGGAAGCATGATTCTTTCGTCGGCACCGCGGAGCAGGCAGCATCTCCAAAGATCCGTGGGTGAGCGCCATCGCTTTGTGGTGATGGAAATGCGGCGCCCATGGGTCAGCCGCTGGCTGCCGTCCGATGCGGACGGGTTGCGCGGTCCGGTAAGCCGTTTCCTCAAGCCCGGCCGCGGCAGCGAAGCGGCGTGCGAGGTGCATCCGATGACGGCGCAAATCGCCCAACTCGCGGCTGATGTGCTCCAGCCGCCGAAGCTGCCTGGGGCGTGGATGAGTTGGCATCACGCCAAAGCGCTCGAGATGGTCTCGCACGGTCTTTTCGTGAACACCGATTCCGAGCTGTTTTGCGAACGCACGAAACGCGTCGGCCGCGAGCGCATCGTGCGTGTCCAGGAAATCATTCTGGCCGATCTCGAGAATCCTCCCGCGCTCGCGGAGCTCGGAAAGCAGGTCGGCTGCAGTCCGTTTTATTTGAGCCGCATGTTTCGGCAGGAAACCGGCGTGACGATTTCGAGCTTTCTGCGCCACGCGCGCATGGATCGTGCCGCGGAGCTGATTCGCGCCGGCGATGCGAATGTCACCGAAGCCGTGATGACGGTCGGGTATTCGAGCCTGAGCCATTTCAGCAAGGCCTTCGCCGAGACCTTCGGCTGCTGCCCGTGCCTGTATGGGCGGAAGGCGTAAGTTTCGTCCGAACGCAGTCGGATTATCCGATATCTACACTGGAGAAGAACATCGACAGTGCGAAGCTTGAGATCCGGGAGCTCGCACTTGAATGAGAGGCGTCCGTCCGACGCTCGCGACGACATTGGTGAATGTAAGCCACGGACCAGTTCGGGTTCTGACGCAGAGAAAATGAAAGTTCAAGAAAAACGATTGAAGTGATCGTTATACGAATTATCCTATGAGTCGTGAATGATACGAAGTTAAAACCTCACGAGAAATACTCCGTAAACGATTGACGGACTCTTGGACGTCTTCTTCGATCTTATTGCATTTTAGGTATTGACGGCGCGGTTATAACAACGATGTTTTTAGTCGTTATTTATAAAACCCGCTCGTGATTTTACAGCAACAGAACACCCGTTTGATGGCCGCCATCTCTCCCATTGGAAGGGTGACTGCGATGCTTTTGGCTTTGGCGGTGGACGGCGGAGCGACCGTCGCGGAGGGAGGGGGGGGCGGTGCGAGGGCGCAAAGCCCTGCGTCGCCAGCGGAATCGGCGGCGTCTGGAACAGGGGCGCTTTACATTCGGGAGTTTCGAGTAAATGGGGCGAAGAAGCTGCCGGCGGAGGCCGTGGAGGAGATGGTCTATCCATATTTTGGGCTTGGGCGCACCGCGGACGATGTCGAGCAGACGCGAGCCGCGCTTGAAAAGGCCTATCAGGACAGCGGATACCAGACAGAATCGATGGGGATTCCGGCGCAGGAGCCGCGAGGCGGAGTGGGTTTCCTGCAGGTCAACGAGAACCCCATCGGCCGGCTGCGGGTAAAAGGCTCGCGGTATTTTTCGCTCGATCAGATTCGAGCCGGCGTGCCGTCGCTTGGGGAGGGGGAAGGTGCCCAATTTCAATGACGTGGCCAGGGAGATCGTCTCGCTCAACCAGATGGCGGATCGGCGGGTCACGCCCACGCTGAAGCCCGGGGTGGAGTCCGGCACGATGGACGTCGACTTGAACGTGAAGGACACATTCCCGCTGCACGGCAGCCTCGAGTCCAACAACCGCTACAGCGCGAACACAACGCCGCTGCGCCTCAACGGGTCGCTCGACGCCGGCGTGACGCTCATCACCCAGAGCTCGAGCCCGGCCGGGCATGTGCGGCTGACCTTCCGGATCTGGGGGGAATTTTAGGAGAAACTTTTTTATGCGAACACCGACTTATTTATTCCTGGCCGTCCTGTCGCTGCTGAGCAGTCCGGCGCGTGCATGGTGGAACAGCGACTGGACGATTCGGAAAAAGCTCACTGTCGACACGAGTGCGGAAGGCGGGGCGATCAACGGGCCGGTCGGCACGGGCGCCGTGCTCGTGCGGCTGCATGACGGGAATTTCCAGTTCGCATCCGCGAAGGAGGACGGGGCGGACAACGCCGACAAGCTTGCCGACCAGAAAATCAAGCAGTAGCCCACGGCCCGTGCCGCATCGCAACTCCATAGCTGCCGCTCTCAGGCGCACCGCGCTCGCCACTTCCCTGGCGCTGTGTGCCAGCGCGCACGCCGGCGACATCCTGCGCGGCGGCTCTCCGATCGCCAATACCCGCACCCACGCCGGTGCCGGATCCAATGCCGGCGCCGATGCCGCCGCCAAAACCCAGGCTTCCGCAAAAGACCGCCTGTCCCGCACCACCGCCGCCCTCGACGCCGTCAAGACCATGCAGGCCGCCGCCCGGAAGGCGGCGAGCGGCGCCGCGCGGATTCATGACCCGAACCGCCCGGGGAAATTCCTCCCACGCGTCAAGGACGGCCTCGGCAAAAACGGCCTCCAGATCGACCCCCTCGTCCCCAAAAATCTCAACAAGCCCAAACCCGGCGAAAACCCCGCCCTCTGGGTCGGCGCCAAACTGCCCACCCAGACCTCGGGCAAGGACGGCTCCAAAAACGTCACCATCGTCCAGACCGACCAGCAGGCCCTCCTCAACTGGAGAACCTTCCACATCGGCAAAAAAACCAGCCTCTACTTCGACCAGTCCCAAGGCGGCTCCGACAAATCCAAATGGATCGCCTTCAACAAAATCAACGACCCAACAGGCCGCCCCTCCCAAATCCTCGGCTCCCTCAAATCCGACGGCCAGGTCTACGTCATCAACCAAAATGGCATCATCTTCGGCGGTGTCTCCCAGGTAAACACCCACACGCTCGTCGCCTCTTCCCTCCCTATTAATGACAAGCTGGTCGTCTCCGGTTTGTTGAATAGTTCCACGGGAGCATTCCTCTTCGACAGCCAACGAGAAGACGACATCGGGGACGGCATTCTCGCAAATCAAAGCGCGGAGCTTTCGCAGATTATCGACGGGCGCGATCCTGTCCGAATCGTCGCCAGCGTCACGACCACCGAGACTGGCGGATCTCCCACCACGGCCGACATCAAATTGGCGGCGGGGAAGGACTACAATCTCGTGATCGACGCGGAACGACATCCCACCGTGGTCCTGACGGATGCGGGAAAAGCAAAGACCATGGGCGATGGCGATCCGAGCGTTACCGTCCAATTGCAGTCGATGTCCGCCAGCTATTTCGCTCTCTCTGGTGACGTGACGATCCAGCCTGGCGCTCAAATTTCGAGCCCGACTTCGGCGGCCAAAGTGGGGGGACGGGTAATGCTCGTCGGCGCAAACGTTGAAAACAAAGGAACGATCTCCACTCCCGACGGACAGGCCATCCTCGCCGCCGGGCTCCAGGTCGGCATCGCGTCCCATTCCAGCGACGATCCGAGTCTGCGTGGACTTGATATTTTCGTGGGTGCGGTTGGCGATTCCGCTTCGAAGCGTGCCTCTTACGCGGGCACGGCGACCAACTCCGGTCTGATCGATGTCCCACGCGCGAACGCGACCATCGCGGGCAAGAGCGTGCAGCAAAACGGCATCATCGACAGTCGCACCACGGTCTCGCTGAACGGCCGCATCGACCTCGATGCGACCTACGACGCGATTATAAATCCATTCTACGATGTGAATGGCCCTTCCGATGCCTACAAGGTTCTCTTTGTGCCGAAGAGCACAGGCACCGTGACCTTTGGCAAGGGAAGTGTGATGCGCATTCTGCCAGAACTGTCGAGCGATGAGCAGGCGACGGGCGAGGAAGTGGCGATCCGCTCGCAGATCAATGTCCGCGGGCTCGCGATTCATTTCGACAAGGGTTCAAGCCTCCTCGCGCCAAATGCCAAGGTCTCCGTGAACGCGGGCGGATGGAATTTCATTCCCGCCTCGACGGCCTTGCCGCCCATTTCGGAGTTTGTGCACGCTGCCGGTAAGGTTTACATCGACGATGGCGCGTTGCTCGACGTCGCCGGCACCACGAATGTCTCGGTTCCGCAATCCGATAACATCCTCACCGTCGAGTTGCGCGGCTCGGAGCTGGCCGACTCGCCGCTCCAGCGCGACGGCGCCATACGCGGGATCTCGCTGACGATCGACGCGCGTCAGACCGGCACCTTCAACGGTAAGGAGTGGATCGGCACGCCGCTCGGCGATGCGACCGGGTTTCTGGGTCTGATCCAACACGGCGTCGGCCCGCTGATGACCAAAGGCGGCGAGATCAATCTCCAGGCCGGCGACTCCGTGGTGTTGAATCGCGGCGCGATCCTTGATGTCTCCGGCGGCTGGCAGCGGAACGAGGGCGGCTTCATCAAGACGACGAAACTCACGCAGGGTTCGCGCCTGGTCGATATCGCCGATGCCACTCCGGACCAGGTGTATGACGGCATTTACGATCCGAAATTCACGCAGACCCATTCGAAATGGGGCGTCACCAAGACCTACCGCAATCCGTTCGATCTCAATGGCGGTCATTTCGAGGACAGCTATATCCAGGGCGCGGCCGGCGGCAGTATTTCCATCATCGCTCCGTCGGTGGCCCTTGACGGAAAGCTCGCGGGCACGACCGTTACCGGACCGAAGCAAACGCGTTTGAATCCCACCTCCAGCTCGTTGCCGGCGGCCAGCAAACTGGCGCTCACCTTCCGCGCGGACGATCCCGATCCGCAGTATGGCGAGGATTATTCCGCAATCTCGCTGCATGCGCCGAAGGTGGTCTTCGACGACTCGGTTCAAGTGAAGGCGCTCCCCTTCGCTCTCGATGCCGAAGGAAATCCCCTCGCGCTGAAAGGCGACGTTGCGAGCAATCTGATCAATCCCTTTCAACTGCGCACGATCCGTCGTGACACGGTCGTCCTGTCGCCTTCGCTGCTGACCGACTCCGGTTTCGGCGATCTCACGGTCGACAACGCCGCCGGAGATATTTCCGTGCCGGCGGGAATTGCGCTTGCGGCTGCCGTCGAGAGTTCCATCACCCTCAATGGACGAAATATCGACGTTCAAGGCAGCATCACCGCTCCCGGGGGTAGCTTGAGCCTCACGGCGAACAACCGCTCGCCGTATCTCATCGATCAATTCAAAAATCGTTCCGCTACAGACCCGGCTGCGCCGCTCTTCGCCGATCCATTGGCGGGCCGGTTCACGCTTGGCTCTTCCGGCTCGCTAAGCACCGCCGGGTTGACCGTCGATGACCGGAATTCCTTAACCGCCGACGACTTGCTGCCGATCGTCACAAAGGGCGGAAACATCGATATCGCCGCCTACACGGCCCGGCTCGCCGCAGGTAGCGTGGTCGATGTTTCCGGTGGAGTGTTCGTCGACTCGTCGACCGACGTAAGTTATGGCGCCGCGGGCGCGATCTCCATTCGCGCGGGCAAGGATCCCCATCTCGCGGCACTCTTTCCGCAGCCTCTCAATCGCACCGTCACACTCACCGACCGTCTTCTCGGAGGACGTTTGAATCTCGGCGGCGAGCTGCGCGGTTACTCGGGCGCCAAGGGAGGATCGCTCACGCTGCAGGCGCCATTCATCCAGATCGGCGGACTTCGCAACGCCTCGACTGCACCCGGAACGTTCTTCCTGCGCCCCGAATTTTTCGACCAGGGCGGCTTTACCAGCTTCGACCTCTCCGGCATCGGAGGTGCCAGGTTTGCGGCTGGCCAAAAGCTGGAGGATCTTCCCGGTCTCGTGATTGCGGCGAACACGGTGATTGCGCCGCGCGCGACAAGTCTGTTCGCCGATCCGCGCCCCACCGACGGCGGAAATCTGGCGATCACGCATACCATTCAGCCGCGCGCGGAGCGCGCCCCGGTGAGCCTGGCTTTTCACAGTCTGGGGATGAGCGACGAAGCGCTGAACGTATCCGGTAATATTGGCATCGTCTTTCGCGGCGATCTTGTGATGCAGGAAGGAGCCATCATCCGCACCGACCCGCGGGCGTCTGTCTCGTTCTCCGGTGATACAGTCGCGATCCTTGGCCAGGTGGATGCGCCCGCCGGTGCGATCTCCATCAAGGGTGGCAGCGACTCCATCAAAATATTCAAGCAGGACGTCGCCCAGGCCGTCGCCATGCCGACCGTTTACCTTGGCTCGGAGAGCCGTCTCTCCGCAGCCGGGACGAGAGTGTTCATGCCGGATCCTTTCGGTCGGCGCGTGGGCACCGTCTTGCCGGGCGGAACGATCGATGTTTCGGGCAATATCGTCGCCGCGGCCGGCTCCGTGCTCGATGTCTCCGGCGCGAGCGGGATGCTGGATTTTTCGCCGTTGGCCCTCGATCCTGCGGCGTCGCCGCAAATTTCCGTTCGAAGCGGGATCACCGAACCGCTGCAAAATCTCCAGTCCGTGGCCGTGCGCGTCGATAGCGATGGTGGCGCCATCACGCTCCACGGCGGCGAAATGCTCTTCACGGATGCGACGCTTCTCGGCCGTGCCGGAGGACCGACCTCGCTCGGCGGCACGTTGGACGTCTCCTCCGGCCGCTTCTCGCCCCTCGGCCTGCTGCCGACCGCCGCGAATCTCATCGTCACGCAGGGCAACCGCACGATCCCGCTTGCTCCTCTGCCCTCGATCTTTCAGCCCGGCGAGCAGACGGCCATCGGCAAGCCGGTCGTCGACCGCGATGCCGAGAACGTTCCCGCGCTCGGTTATTTTGCCGCCGACAAATTCCTCGAGGGAGGCTTCGACTCGCTCACGCTCGGAGGCGTCGTGCGCTTCAAGGGGCCGGTTTCCATCGACGCACGCGGCAGTCTGAAAGTGGCCGATGGCGGCGTGCTCTATGCGGACGACCACGTGAATCTCTCCGCATCCTACGTCGCGCTTGGCACCGCGTTCGAAGCGCCCTTACTGCCGTCGGATCCAAAGTCGCCTTTCACCGTTCCGACAAATCCCTACAACTTCTCTCCCACGCACGGCCCGGGCGTGTTGACCGTCAAGGCCGATCTGATCGATATCGGCACGCTTTCTCTGCGCAACATGCGCCTGGCCAATTTTGTCGCGGAGGACGGCGACATCCGCGGTTCCGGCACGTTGAACATCGCCGGCCGCCTCCGCTTCGAAGCCGGCCAGATCTACACGCCCACCGCGCTCAGCTTCACCGCGGTCGCCTACGATTATGCCAGCAGCGACCACAAACCGGGTGACCCGCTTAAATCCGGCTCCATCGTCATCAAATCCTCCGGCTCGCGGCAGCTTCCGCTCTCCGCCGGCGGCACGCTCAGCTTCTACGCTTCGAATATCGAGCAATCCGGCGTCCTGCGCGCTCCGATGGGCACAATCAATCTCGGTTGGGACGGCACGGGCACCGCGCCGGTGGATTTGATCGCGGGCGCCGGCCGCTTTGTTCCCGTCACCCAAAAGCTTTTGCTCGGCGCGGGCAGCATCACATCGGTCTCCGCCGTCGATCCCACGACGGGCGAGGGACTGCTCATTCCCTACGGCGTCAGTCTTGATGGAAACTCCTGGATCGATCCGACCAGCATCGACGTCACAAACGGGGGGCTGCCAACCAAGAACGTCAACCTCTCCGCCTCGCGCATCGTGACGAAATCCACCTCGGAGATCGACCTGCGTGGCGGCGGGGATCTCTACGCCTATCGGTGGGTGGCGGGCAACGGAGGCACGCAAGACATCCTGGCGTCGGACACGAACTTCGCCGTGCTGCCCGGATACCAGGCGAGCTTTGCGCCGCTTGGCGCCTACAACGACACCGCGAGCATCACCGCATTCAATAGTGATTCGCTCGACGCAACGACTCGCGATGCCGGTTACATAAACAAGACGCTCGCGGTCGGCGATCGTGTCTATCTCGGAGCCAGCGCGGGTCTGGCGGCGGGTTATTACACGCTGCTGCCGGCGCGGTATGCGCTCCTGCCCGGCGCGTCGCTCGTGACCGCGAAAGCCGGCTCGACACTCGGCACTCTCGCGATGCCCGACGGTTCTG
The DNA here is from genome assembly GCA_015655545.1 of Chthoniobacterales bacterium. Lineage (GTDB taxonomy): Bacteria > Verrucomicrobiota > Verrucomicrobiia > Chthoniobacterales > JAATET01 > JAATET01. The sequence goes on from JAATET010000062.1 coordinate 34,651, forward strand.
CCATGGTCTCCGGCTACCGATTCAACGGCCTCGACTCGTCCCGCGTGAGTCCCTCGATCTATTCGCAATTCGAAGTTGTTCCCCGCGATGTCGTGCGCGCGCGGGTGGAATACGAGGACTTCTCCGCGAATCGGTTTCTGCGCGACAGCGCACTCGCGACGAACTCGACACCGCAGACGCTGCCTTTCGATTCCGGGCATCTCGTTTTTAAGGCGACCGAGGCGATGCGCCTGAACGGAGCCGTGCGCGGTGAAGCGCCATTCGGCGGACGCGGCGCCTTTATCGATGTCAGCAGCCCGAGAGACATCATCATTGCCGGAGCGGATGCGAAATTGTCAAAGAGCCAGACGAAAGATGCGATCGTGCTCAACTCCGCCAAGCTGAGCGGCTGGGGCGCCGAAAGTCTCATGATCGGCGGTCTTCGCGAAACGACCGATGACGGAACTTCGATCGCCGTGCAAACCGGCAATCTCACCGTCGATAACGCCGGCTCTCCGTTGAGCGCGCCGGAAATCATCTTGGTCGCCAATGACACGCTCACTCTTGCACCGCATGCGGAGATCGCGCAATCAGGCAATCTTACCGGCCATGCCGACACGCTCCTGCTGGATGGAGACGGCACGTTGCTGCGGGTGAGCAGCGACCAGGATGCGACGTTCACGCGCCTCAACGCGACCTCCTCGCACGTGCCGCGCATGACCATTGGAGCGGGCGCGAGCCTGACGGGCGCGAGTCTCACCATCGACTCGACCTATGCGACGAATCTCTCGTCGAAAGCGATTCTTCGCGGTCGCGCGATCAACCTGAGCAGCGGCCAGATCAGCCTCAGCCTGAACAATCCCGGCGATCTTCAGCCGACTGACGGACTCGTGCTCGCCGGTCGCGCGCTCCGAAGTCTGCGCGGCGCCGAGTCGCTTTCGCTCCTCAGCTATTCGTCGATCGATATCTACGGATCTGGTGAAGTTGGCACGCCGGAGCTGAGAGAGCTCGGCCTCCACGCCGGAGAGATTCGTGGATTCAATAATGGCGCCGGAGTCGAGTTTCGCGCCAACCACGTTCTGCTCGATAACCGCGCGAACGTCAGGGGGCCTGGTGCCATTGCGAATTCCTCTGGTTCGCTCAAATTCCGCGTGCGGACCGTCGAGCTTGGAAACCATCGCATGGCGATCGATCAGTTCGCGAACGTGAATCTCACGGCCCCCGGCGGAATTTTGATCGGCGGTAAAGGCAAGCTGTTCGTCGATGGCGATCTGAATGTCCGCACTCCCGAATTCTTCGCCGCGGGCGGAGCCACGGAAATTATCCGCGCAACCGGTGGACTGGAGGTGCGGGATTCAGGCACGAAGGCGAGCGCGGACCTCGCCAGCGGCGTCGGCGCGAGTCTCACGCTCCAGGGCGCGAGCGTCACGGTGAACTCCGACATTTTCCTGCCGAGCGGACAGCTCACCTTGCAGGCTTCCACCGGCAACGTGAACGTGAATGGCCGCCTCGACGTCGGTGGCACGGCGCAGGCTTTCAACGACCTCATCAAATACATCGGAGCCGGAGAAATCAGCCTGCTCTCCGGCAATGGAGACGTGAATCTCGGCAAGCGCGGCACGCTTTCCGTCGCCGCGCAAAAAGGCGGCGGCGACGCCGGCAGCCTGAGCATCGCGGCATCCGAAGGCTCGGTGAAGCTCGCCGGCACTCTCCTCGGCAAGGGTGGCGCGCATGGCCGGAATGGCACGTTCTCGCTCGACGTCGGCTTGCTGCCCGAGCTGGCCAAGCTCAGTTCCGTCCTCGATGAGGCGTCCTTCGGCGAATCCCGAAGCTTCCGCGTCCGCCATGGCGACGTGCTGGTCAACGGCTCTTCGACCGTGCGCAATTTCCGCCTCTCCGCGGACGCCGGCTCCATTTTCGTGACCGGCAAGGTCGACGCATCGGGCGCCACCGGCGGCACGATTTCCATGATCGCCTCCGGCAGCCTCGTGCTCGACGTCGGCTCGCTGCTCGACGCGAGCGGGAAGGACTTCAGCAACGCTGGCAAGGGCGGCGCGATCACGCTCGAGGCCGGCTCGCAGGTCGACGGCATGATCGACAGCTCCGCGCTCCTCGACATCCGCAGCGGCTCGCGGATCGACCTCTCCGTCGCGGGCGCGAGGCCGGACAGCGCGGACTACGGCAGGTTCACCGGCACGCTGCATCTGCGCGCGCCGCAGACCGCCGCCGGCACCGACCTCCAGCTCGCGGCCATCGACGGCGCGATCAAAGGCGCGTCGAGCATCATCGTCGAAGGCTACAAGCTCTACGACCTCACCGCGACGGATGGGAATCTCACCGGCACCCCGCTGCAGACGCTCAAGAACAACATCATGGCAAACGGCAACCTCTTCGCCGGAGCGGCCGGCACCACTACCGCCACCTATGCCGCGATGCTCGCCCGCCTCCTGGCGAACAATCCCGCGCTCGATGCAGTCCTGAGCCTCCGGCCCGGCGTGGAGATCATTCACCGCACCGGCAGCATCACGTTCGGCATCACCACAGCCACCACATCGACCAATGCCAACGACACGCTGAACTTCTCCAGCTTCCGCTTCGGCCCGAAGAGCGCTCCCGGCGTGCTCACGCTCCGTGCCGCGGGCAATCTCGTCTTCAACGTCGCGTTGACCGACGGCTTCGCGATCCGCACTCCCGTGACGGGCAACGCGCTCACCACAGACGACGTCTATCAGGCGCCGCTGATGGATGCGAATCCGCTCCTGCCGCTCAACGCCCAGTCCTGGTCCTACCGCATCGCGGCAGGCGCCGACTTCTCCGGCGCCGACTATCGCGCAGTGCTCGCGCTGCAGAGCCTCGGCGCCGATCTCGGCTCGCTGAAGCTCGGGCGCAACGTGGTGAAGAGCACCAGCGGCAGCGCCGATGCTCTCACCAGCACCCTCGTCAAGAATCGCTACCAGGTCATCCGCACCGGCAGCGGCGACATCGACATTTCCACCGGCCGCGACGTGCAGCTCCTCAACCAATTCGCGACCATCTACACCGCCGGCACCAAGATCAACGATCCCACGCTCGGCGGCACGTTCGACCTGCCCTACCTTAGTCTTTCCGACCAAGGAGATACCCTCGGCGCGGTCCAGCAGCAGGAGACCGTTTATCCCGTGCAGTTCTCGCTCGGCGGCGGAGATGTGACGATTCACGCGCAGGGCAACATCACGCACCTCACGCGCCTTACCTCCACCGGACCGCTCGTGGCCGACTCCGAGCGCCAGCTGCCCGTCAACTGGCTCTACCGTCGCGGATTCGTCGATCCGACGACGGGGGCATTCGGCAAGACGCCGCAAAGGATTCCGCTTTCCGGAGGCACCATGCTCGTCGGCGGCGACGTGACCTCCACGGCGTGGTGGGTGGATTTCAGCAACTTCTTCGAGGGCATCGGCGCGCTCGGCGGAGGAAATGTCACGCTCGTCGCGGGGCACGACGTCAGCAACGTCGATGCTGTCGTCCCGACGAACGCGCGCCTGTCCAAGAACGCGACCAGCGCGGACCAGCTTGTCGAGGTGGGGGGCGGCGACGTCACCGTCCGCGCCGGCCACAACCTCGACGCCGGCGTCTACTACGTGGAGCGCGGCACCGGCATCCTGAGCGGGGGGAACGACATCGTGACCAACTCCACGCGTTCGCCGTCCATCGCGGCCTTCCGCACGGCGGCGCTCCCAGCCACCTCCACGCCCGGCGAGCAGGCGTGGCTGCCGACCACGCTCTTCCTGGGCAAGGGAAGCTTCGATGTCTCAGCCCGCGGCGACGTTCTTCTCGGCCCGGTGGCGAATGTCTTCCTCCTCCCCGAAGGCCTCGACAACAGCATCTGGTATAAGACGTATTTCTCGACCTACGCGGCGAACAGCTCGGTGAACGTCTCGTCGCTGGGCGGCTCGGTCACGCTGCGCACCCGCGCGGCTCTGCCCGGCAGCGGTGCCACCACCTCGCTGCTCCAGGCCTGGCTGAGGACGCAGTTGGTCCTCGTTACCAGCTCCTCCCCGACAGCCTCCTTTTTCCAGCCGTGGCTTCGCATCAACGAGACCAACGTCGATGCCTTCGCCACTGTCGCGTCGATTCTGCCTCCGGTCCTCCGCGCGACCGCATTCACCGGCGATCTGGATCTCGTGGGCACGTTCAACCTTTTCCCATCCCGTCGCGGCACCGTGGAATTCGCCGCCGCCGGCGCGATCAACGGCCTGCAGCCCACGGGCGGAATCATTTCAAGCGGACAGTCTCTCGTCACCTGGGGTACCACGCAGATCGATATCTCGGACGCCGATCCGTCGGCCATCCCCGGCGTGGTGGACCCGTATGCCTATCGCGCCTTCATTGGGCCGCTCGGCGACAGGGCCGGTATTGCGAGCGGGACAGAGCCCGGCTACCTGCTCTTCATCGACCGGCTCTTCGCGGAGACCGGGGCGCTCGATTCCGTGATGCAAACCAAGCAGACGCTTCACGCCGGCGGGCTGCTTCACGAGGGGGATTCCTCGCCGGTGCGGCTCTACGCCGCGGCAGGGGATATTTCCGGCATCACGCTCTTCTCGCCGAAGGCCACGCGCATCATCGCCGGCCAGGACATCACCGACAACGCCTTTTACATCCAGAATCTCGACGAGGACGACATCAGCATCGTCGCGGCCGGCCGCAACCTCACCGCCTACAATGCGAACTCGCCGCTCCGCACGCTCTCCCAGGCCGCCGGCAACCTGCCGCCCGGTACGACGAAAACTCCCGAGGCGCCGCTCGCCGGCGACATCCAGGTCTCCGGCCCCGGCACGCTGGAAGTGTTCGCAGGCGGCAATCTCGACCTGGGCACGGGCGCCACGAATGCCGACGGCACCGCCTCCGGCATCACCACCGTCGGCAACACGCGGAATCCCTACCTGCCGTTCGACGGCGCACGCATCATCGCCGCCGCCGGCATCGGTCCGTCGAACGGTCTGAGCGGCAGCACGTTCGATTTCGAAACCTTCATCGATACGTTTGTTCTCGGAGACAGCGGCGAAAAATACCTCGCCGAAATCGATCCGCTTCTTACGCCGGCGGCTTTTGAGAAGCTGTCCCAGGAGCGGCGCGACGCGATCGCCCTCGACGCCTTCTATCTCATCCTGCGCGATGCCGGGCGCGCGCACACCGCCGATGGGACGGGCGGCGGCTACGACACCGGCTACGAGGCTATCGCGTCGCTGTTCCCCGCGATCGAAACCGAAAGCGGGGCACCGGTGCACGGCGACATCACCACCCGCGCCCGCGACATCCGCACGAAGAACGGCGGCGACATCGACCTGCTCATTCCGCGCGGGGAGCTGACGCTGGCCAGCAGCACCATCGGAAATCCTCTTGTGCCGCCAGGCATCATCACCGAAAGCGGAGGAAACATCTCGATCTTCGCCGACAAGGATGTGGACATCGGCATCGGTCGCATCTTCACGCTCCGCGGCGGCAACGAGATCATCTGGTCCTCGACCGGCGATATCGCGGCGGGCGCCGCCGCGAAGACGGTAAAGTCCGCGCCACCCACGCGCGTGCTCATCGATCCGCAGAGCGCCGACGTGCAGACCGACCTTGCCGGCCTCTCCACGGGCGGCGGCATCGGCGTGCTGGCCACGGTCGCGGGAGTGGCGCCCGGCGATGTCGATCTTATTGCTCCCGTCGGTGTCGTCGACGCCGGTGACGCCGGCATCCGCGTTTCCGGAAATCTGAACATCGCAGCCACCCGTGTGTTGAACGCGGACAACATCGCCGTCGTCGGAAAGACCACGGGCGTGCCGACCGCTCCCGTCGTCGCCGCGCCGAACATCGCCGGACTGACCAACGCCTCAAATACCGCCGGAGCCGCCAACAGCGCCGCCGAATCCGTCGCCAAACAAGCCCACCAGCAGGCGGCGCCGGAAGAGACGCCATCCATCATCGACGTCGAGGTGGTTGGCTACGGCGGAGGCAACGACTCCGCATCGCTCTGAGTCTTTATCCCTTTATGAAAATGATGATTCGATTCCTGCTGCTCGCCACAGCCGTGGCCATCCTCCCAGTCTCCGCCGCCGATGTTTCCAAGCTCGAAGCCGCTGTGGCCAGGGGCGATGCGGAAGCCCAGTTCCTCCTGGGCCGCGCCTACTTCCGCGGAGAAGACGAACCGCACGACGACACGAAGGCTGCGGAATGGTTTCGCAAATCCGCCGAACAGGGAAACTACAAGGCGCAGAACAACCTCGGCTTCATGTATCTCGAGGGCCGAGGCGTGAAAGCCGACGACAAGCAGGCCGCGAGGTGGCTGCGCGTCGCGGCGGAGCAGGGCGTCGCCGCATCCCAGGCCGCCCTGGCGGGCCTTATCGTCAGCGGTCGCGGCGAGCCGCAGGACTTTGCCGAAGCGGAAAAATGGTATTTGAAAGCGATCGGGCAGGGCGGGCAGGAGGCGGAGTCGCGCCTGGCGAATCTCTATTATTTCGGCCTTGGTTCCACCAAGCCAAACCCCGCCGCGGCGGCAAAATGGTATCGCAAGCCGGCCGAGCGGGGGGAAGCCGTCGCGCAGAACGCCCTCGGCGCGCTTATCGAGAGCGGCTACGAGGGGCAGAAGCCCGATCCCGCCGCCGCCGCGGGATGGTATCTAAAGGCCGCCAGGCAAGGCGACGCCAGCGCGAGGGGCTCTCTCGGGCGGCTTTATTATGAGGGCCTCGGCGTGAAGAGGGACGCCGTGAAGGCCTGTGCGTGGCTCGAACTTGCCGCGGATCAGAATGATCCTCTGGCGAAGAATCTGCTGCCCGCCGTGAAAAAGTTGCTCAAGCCAGGGGAGCAATCCGAGGTGGACGCGCTCTCACAGCGCTATCAGGCCGGCGGCAATTAATCGGAGCCATCCCGGCCAGCTTCCTTCTGCGCTTCGGAGCGCGCCGCATCGTAGGCCGCCCAGCCCCATTTCATTCGGAAGAGTTCATCCTCCTTGGAAAATCCGCTGCTCCCGGCGTCGACGGTGGAACTACCCGGTGCGCTTGCGGCGCTTGCGTTGAAAGTTCGGGACGTTCGCTGCGATGTGCTGCCGGACGCGCTTCCGCCGCTTCCTGCGGAGGCGCCAGCTGTCGGGATGGAGGAGGAGCCCGCTTCCGCGCCGGATGCGGAATTCGAGATCGAGGCATTCTTCGCTTCCGGGCTGAGGTCCACGCCCAGTGAGCGGCCGCCGTTTCCATCGCCTTGATAAGTTTCCGCCAAGGCGACGCGGATGCCGCGAAAATGCATGGCATTCCCGGACGCTGTAGGGTTGAAAATCTGTCTCTTCCCCAGGGAAACATCGGAAGTGTCCGCGGCATCCCCGGACTCCTCGACCGCATTTGCGGAGGCTTCGCGGAGGGAACTGGACGGGGTGGTCTCAGGAGCTTGCGGGACGGAAGGCACGCGAGGGAAAGAGAAGGCTGCGGCGGCGGCCGGGGCGGGCGCTGTGGAAAGATACGTGGCGGGGGCCTGCGGGAACGGCTCTTGCTGCGATGGCGGAGGCTGGCGCTTCGGAGATGTTTCGGCGCCGGATGGGTTTGCCTGCGCGATGGGGCGCGCTGGCGGGGTTGCGGAAGGCCGGCTGAGCAGAAGCACGATGGCGGCGGCAAAGGCCAGATTCAGCGCTGCGGAGGCTGCGAAAAAAGTGCGTGTCTTCATTAATCGTCGAGGTGCTGAAAGCGAAACAACCAGTGCGGCTTGAAGCCGCACTGGTTGGCATGTCGCGTCCTTTCCCTAATGACAGGGGCTAGAAATAAGTTGTCTTGACCAGTGTGCCTTCCGCGTCACGCTTCACGTGCATGGTGGAGAGCAGAATGCCTTGCGCAGCAGTGATGGCGGTCGTTTTGACGTTGGCGGCGATGGCGTCGGCCAGATCACGGGAGATTCCGGAGAGCTCGGGATCGTAGAGCACGTGCGTGTAGATCCACGGTGTGTATTGGCCTTCCTGGATCGCGGGAGTGCTGTAGGTGATGCCGTTATATTTCAGGACGACAGCGCCGCCCGCCACTGCGGTGGCCGCGTCACTCGGGGTGAGATAACCAACGTAATAGCCGATGGACGCGTTGGGATTGCCGACGTGGTAAGCCGTCGGGCCGAGCGTGGCGACGAGCCCGGCCACCAGGGTCGCCCCGGAGTTGTAGCCGCCATTGCCCTGGAATTGGCTGTTTATGCCGCTATCGGTGGTCTCCACCGGCCAGAGGGTCTGACTCGTGGCGACGCCGGAGGCGATCGTGGGCTGGTATTGCTTGACCACCGCGTTCACGCCGAGGCCGATCTCGGCGAGCACTCCGTAGCGCTGGCCCGCCTCCAGATTTCTGCCCAGGGCAAATATCGTCTTGTTTCCGTCGCCGGCGCTGCCGGTGAGGAATCCAAGCGGAATCAACCCGCGGAGGTAGAGCGCCTGGGCGGCGGCGGTCGTAATGTTGTCGGTGGGGAAGTTCTTGCTGCCGACGAAGTTCAGCGGCAGGACCCCGGTGACGATATCGGCGAGCTCAGTGTAGAAATGCCCGTTGTAGGTATCTATGTAAGGCGAGGTGGTCTGGAAGTTCGTCGATGTCGTGAAGTCCGGCACCGCCTCCTCGTATTGGGACGAGTTGGTTGCGGTCAGCGGATTCGTGTTCGCGTTGCCCGTCGCGCCATCCGGAAGGAAACGGATGGTCTCGGAGCCGGCGACGGCCTTGATGCCGCCTGTCGCGCCGAGGAAGGCCAGTTTGATGGTGACCGGCGTGCCGTTGAAGGAGCCGCCTGTGAAGGTCGAATAGTTCGAAGCGGTATCCGTGGCGGCGATGCCCGCGTAGGTGAGGGTGCCGGTCAGGAGGTTCTTGACGGCGGTTACCGTGGCCACGCGATCGCCATTCGCTCCCGCGATGTGAATGACGGTTTGTGCGTTCGCGACAGAGAGAAGAGCCACGCCTGCGGCTCCGACAAGGAGAGTTTTAATGGAGTTCATGAGTTTTCGTTGAGGTGGTTTTTGGAATGGAATTGAAGTTCAGGACAGGAACGCTTTTCCCTTCGAGCGGCGACGAACGAAGATCAGAAATGCCGTTGCCGATAGGCCCAGCAGGGCGACCGTGGAAGGCTCCGGGACAGCGGTAAAAGTCACGACACCACTGCCGTTGATTGTGAAATAGCCGAGATAAGCGGCGGCCTGGTCATTGACCGGATCGATCCTGTAAAAATCGAGGGTTCTGCTCGTAGAGCCTTCCACGGAACCTCCAATGGAAAAATCGCTGGTTGCCGCCGTCAGCTTCGCATAGCTGTTGTCCGAGGCGGAATCCTGAAAGGTGGCTTTCGAAGCGCCGGCCGCCGTGCCGTCCTGGGCATATTTTCCCGCCAGGGCCTGGAGGAGGCTGACACTCTCTACCTGGTTGCTGCTGGCGGAGCCGACCCAGGGCGTGGACTGAGCGCCTGAAATCGACCGGGCTCTCGTGGCGTAGAGCGTAGGCACAAGATTCGTGGTTCCGTTATAAGTCGTGCCGGTGATGCTCCAGAATACGGAGCCGCTGCTGAACCAGCTCGAACCGAAGGCTGTCCCGAGATCCGCGCTGATGCTGCCGCCTGTGATGACGGTGACGGTGCTGCCGGCGCCCAGGCTGGAGAATTGTGAGACATTCCCGATATTGACGAGGTAGTCCTGATCGGCGCCTGCCGCCTTGAAGCCAAGGAACAGGTCGCCGGCCGTGTAGGTGAGAGCCGCTCTAGCGGAGTGTCCGGCGAGCAGAAGCGCGGCGGCGCCCAGCAAGGCGGTGGTGAAGAGAGATTTTATTTTCATGGTTTGCTTTGTTTGTTGGAAGCGCCCCTTCGGGCACTCGTCGCTCAATATCCTCCGCTCGGCTGGGTCGAATAATCGAATAACGATTGAATTAATCGTATATATGGGATCGAGTCGAGACGTCAAATAAAAATCGAATAATATTTCGAAGGATCGTTCGGGAGCGCGGCCTAAAGAATCCTCAGCGCCGGGAGAGACCCTGGAACTTCCAGGTAATCGGATTGGTCAGCGTATTGGTCGATAGGATCTGTTCGACGATGAGCTGAATCCCGTGCGTGCGTTTCCTGAGGTGGACGCGCAAGGTCGCTTTTCCGATGGTGGTGCCAAAGACGAACGGAATATCGGCCGTGATCAGCCGGGGGGTGAGCACGTAGGTGCCCTCCTGTGCCGAAAAGCCATTTTCAACCCCGGGAGCCAGGTTGGTTGCGGCTGCGACGTAGATTCCATCGGAGGTTGGCTTCTTCAAGATGTAGAGCGCGGTGAACGGGCGAACCGCGTTTTTCAACGTAAGCATCCCCGTAATTTTGAGGCGCGCACTCTCTCTGCTGGCACCGATGCGGAAACTTTGATGAATTTTTCCGGAGGCCATGGTGACGCCATTTTGCGAGACTGTTACGTGACCATGTTTTGAAAAGTTGCCTTGAAAATCGGCGAAGGGAGAACCTTCCGCAGCAGAGGATGCCGGGATGAAAATTTTCGCGACGGCGAAGAAAATGAGTGATCTGAAAATTTTCAAAATAGGACGGAATCGAGCGAATATATACGAGTAAAAAACTCGTTATTCAAGTGCCGTTCTGTGCAGCGCGATCAATGCGAGGAGACATTGGTTTGACGCGCGAGCGATTTGAATGTCTCGGGCCGGGGGCAATTCCAGGTGGAAGAGGGAAGGGCTGTGCGGTCGATCCGGGCAGCATGATTCTTTCCGCTGCGCCGGGTAATCGCCAGCTTCTCGAACGATCGGCGGGAGAAAGGCATCGCTTTATCGTGATGGAAATGCGTCGTCCATGGGTCAGCCGCTGGCTGCCGTCCGATGCGGACGGGTTGCGTAGTCCGGCGGCGCTCTTCCTCAAACCGGAGCGCAGCAGCAAGTCCGCATGCGAGGCCCGCCCGATGACCGCGCAAATGGCGCAGTTTGCGGCCGACATTCTCCAACCGCCGGGCGCGCGGGCGGCATGGATGTGCTGGCAGCACCATGCGAAGGCGTTGGAAATGGTCTCGCACGGCATGTCCGTGAGCGAGGAGAAGGCGCTGTTTTGCGAACGCACGAAACGATTCGGCCGCGAGTGCACGGCGCGTTCAAAAAATCCTGCTCGCCGATTTGGAGAACCCGCCGCCGCTCGCCAAACCCGGTAGCAAGGTCGGCTGCAGTCCGTTTTATTTGAGCCGCATGTTTCGGCAGGAAACCGGCGTGACGATCTCGAGCTTTCTGCGCCGCGCGCGCATGGATCGTGCGGCGGAGCTGTTGCGCGCCGGCGATGCGAATGTCACCGAAGCCGCGATGACGGTCGGATATTCGAGCCTGAGCCATTTCAGCAAGGTGTTCGCCGAGACCTTCGGCTGTGCTGTCCATACCTGTATGGGCGGAAAGCGTAAAAGTTATTCACAGGGAAAACTGGTTGACCGCCCGCGAAGCCGCATGAAATCTACCGCCGCAGCCACCCAAAAAATTGTAAATTTGTTGTTGCGACTGCGCGCGATTTCAGTAATCTAACCCCTCCCGCACAACGACGGGGACACGAATGCAAACCACATCGCCGTGTGGTTTTTTTGTCCCCGGATTTTTCCGCGGAGATTTTTTCGGAGAACAATTCAACAGCTCAAATGCCTACAATCAATCAATTGGTCCGCAAGGGACGCAGCAAGGTGACCGTCAAGTCGAAGTCGCCCGCGCTCGTGAAGTGTCCGCAGCGCCGCGGCGTTTGCACGCAGGTCATGACCCGCACGCCGAAGAAGCCGAACTCCGCGCTTCGCAAAGTCGCCAAGGTTCGCCTGACCAACGGCCAGGAAGTCATCGCCTACATTCCCGGCGAAGGCCACAATTTGCAGGAACACTCGATTGTGCTCGTTCGCGGCGGTCGTGTGAAGGATCTCCCCGGCGTCCGATACCACATCGTTCGCGGATCCCTTGACTCCCTCGGGGTCGACGGCCGCCGCCGCAGCCGCTCGAAATACGGCGCGAAGCGTCCGAAGCCCGGCCAGGAAGCCGCCGCCGCCGGCAAGAAAAAGAAGAAATAATTTCGCATCCGGCATTCCCAATTCCGCATTTAAAAAGCCATGTCCCGCAGACGCAGAGTCATTCATAAAGAAGTCAAACGCGACAGCCGCTACGCGAGCCCGCTCGTGGCGCGCCTCATCAGCGCCGTCATGCTTTCCGGCAAAAAGTCGATCGCCGAAAAGATCGTCTACGGAGCCATCGACAAATCCCGCGAAGGCACCGACACCGTCGACCCGCTCGAGACGCTCAGCAAGGCGATCGAAAACGTCCGTCCCCGCCTCGAAGTCAAATCCCGCCGCGTCGGCGGTGCGACTTATCAAGTTCCGATGGAAGTCCCGCAGGATCGCCAGATCGCCCTCGCGATGCGCTGGCTCGTCGCGTTCGCCGGCAACCGCAAGGGCACGCCGATGAAGGACGCCCTCGCTTACGAGCTCCGCGACGCTTCCAACAATCAAGGCAACGCCATCAAGAAGCGCGACGACATGCACAAGATGGCTCAGGCCAATCGTGCGTTCGCGCATTTCCGCTGGTAGTCCAACCCTTTTCGTTCTTTCTCAATGTCCGCCACGCTCCAGGAAAAACCCACTTCGAACCCGAACTCGCCCGACCGCGCGTTCCCGCTCGAGCGCACCCGCAACATCGGGATCGCTGCGCACATTGACGCGGGCAAGACGACTCTCACCGAGCGCATTCTTTTCTATACCGGCATGATCCACAAGATCGGCGAGGTGCATGAAGGCACCACGGTCACCGACTGGATGGAGCAGGAGCGCGAGCGCGGCATCACGATTACTTCCGCCGCCACGACCTGTTCGTGGGTGCAGAAGAAGGAGCCGGTCGAAGGCATCTACAAGGCTTTCGAAGGCATCAAGCAGCGCGTCAATATCATCGACACTCCCGGCCACGTGGACTTCACGGCCGAGGTCGAGCGTTCGCTGCGCGTGCTCGACGGCGCGATCGCCGTGTTCTGCGGCGTGGCCGGCGTGCAGCCGCAGTCCGAGACCGTCTGGCGACAGGCCACCAAATACGGCGTGCCTCGCATCGCTTTCGTGAACAAGATGGATCGTGTCGGCGCCGACTTCGACGCCGCCGTCAACAGCATGCGCACCAAGCTCGGCGCGAATGTCTGGCCGATCCTCATTCCCTGGGGCAAGGAAGATTTTCTCACGGGCCAGATCGACATTCTCAATCAAAAGGCTGTTCGCTACCTCGACGACAACTCGATGGGATCGACCTACGAGATCGTGGAGATTCCCGCCGAATACGTTGATATCGCCAAGAACGCGTATCAGGACATCGTCGACCAGATGTGCGACCTTGATGATGAGATCGGCACCAAGTTTCTCGAGGAGACTCCGATCACCAAGCAGGATCTCAAGGCCGCCATCCGCCGCCAGACCATCGCGAACAAGTTCGTGCCGGTCGCCGGTGGCTCCGCTTTCAAGAACAAGGGCGTCCAGTTCCTCGTCGACGCGGTCGTCGATTATCTGCCCAGCCCGATCGAGATCAAGCCGGCGCATGGCATGAACCCCGATGACCTTTCCCCGATGGAAGTCACCGCGGACGACGCCGGCAAATTCTGTTCGCTTGCGTTCAAGCTCTGGAGCGATCCGTTCGTCGGCAAGCTCGTGTTCTTCCGCGTTTACAGCGGCAAGCTTTCCAAGGGCGACACGGTTTACAATCCTCGCACGAACAAACGCGAGCGCATCAGCCGCATCATCCAGATCCAGGCCGACAAGCGCGAAGACATCGATACCTGCTACTCCGGCGACATCGCCGCGATCGTCGGCATCAAGAACATCACCACCGGCGACACGCTCTGCGACGAAGATTTTCCAATTTTGCTCGAGCCGCCTTCGTTCCCCGATCCCGTGATCTCGATGGCCATCGAGCCGAAGACCAAGGTCGACCAGGAAAAGATGGGCAACGCCCTCGCGCGCCTCGCTGAGGAAGACCCGACTTTCCGCGTTTTCACGAACGAAGAGACCGGCCAGACCATCATCGCGGGCATGGGCGAGCTGCACCTCGAAATCATTCGCGACCGCATGCTGCGCGAGTTCAAGGTCGACGCGAACTCCGGCAAGCCGCAGATCGCCTACAAGGAAACGATTCTCCAGGAAGCCGACGGCGAAGGCAAACTCGTCAAGCAGTCCGGCGGTCGCGGTCAATATGGCCACGTCGTCATCAAGCTCGGTCCGGCCGAGCGCGGCAAGGGCATCACCATCGAGAACAAGACGGTGGGCGGCTCGATTCCGAAGGAATTCATCCCGGCGGTCGTCAAGGGCCTCAACGAAGCGGCCCTCAACGGCATCATCGGCGGCTACCCGGTCATCGACATCAACGTCCAGATCGTGGACGGCAGCTTCCATGACGTCGACTCGAACGAAATGGCGTTCAAAATGGCCGCGATCTTCGCGCTCAAGGACGGCCTCAAGAATGCGAAGTCGATTCTGCTCGAGCCGATCATGAAGGTCGAGAACGTCACGCCGGAAGAGTTCCAGGGCGACATCATGGGCGACCTGAACCGCCGTCGCGCCCGCATCTCCGGTCTCGAAACCAAAGGAATTCTCACGACGGTCAATGCCGAAGTGCCCCTCGCCGAAATGTTCGGCTACTCCACCGCCATCCGCTCCCTCTCGAAGGGCCGCTCCTCGTATTCGATGGAGCCCTCGCACTTCGAGCAGGTGCCGCAGCAGGTGCTCAACGCGGTCCTTGACCAGAAAAACTAACGATTGCCCATATGACGAACGGCCAAAAAATCCGCATCCGCCTCAAAGCGTTTGATTATCGCATCCTCGACGCGTCCGCGGCGGAGATCGTCGAGACGGCAAAGCGCACCGGTTCCAAAGTGACCGGCCCGATCCCGCTTCCGACCCGCATCGAAAAATTCACCGTGAACCGCTCCCCGCACGTCGACAAGAAGTCGATGGAG
>JAATET010000046.1 GCA_015655545.1 Chthoniobacterales bacterium
ATCGGTCGACGAGGCGGCGCTCCTCGGCGCAAGCTCCCGCGATTTCCTCGCCCGCACGCTGGGCCGCGCGCTCGCGCATCACGACGTGTCGTTTTCCAACGGGCTCCTGCAGGCGGCGGGCGCGGAGCTGCGGCGGTTCAATCGCGGCATTTCCGTGCTCGACACGGTGGTGACGCTCGCCCCGCTGCTCGGCCTCTTCGGCACGGTCACGGGAATGATCCGCGCCTTCGGCCTGCTCGGCGCGAGCGAGCTCGGCGCGCCCGCGCAGATCACCGGCGGCATCGCCGAGGCGCTCATCGCCACGGCCTTCGGCCTGCTGATCGCGATGGTCGCGCTGGTGCCGTTCAACTACCTGACCGCGCGCCTTGAGCAGGCGAGGCAGGAAATCGAGACCTCCGCCGCGTATCTCGAGCTCCTGCTGCTCAAGGCCGCCGGCAAAGGCGACCAGAAGTCGGCGCATGGCTCATGATTCCCATTCCATCGCCCCGGAGCCGTCGCAAGGCGCGGATCGAAATCATCCCGCTCATCGACATCATCTTTTTTCTCTTCGCGACGTTCGTGATGGTGTCGCTCTCGATGGTGAAGAACCACGGCATTCACGTGCATTTGCCCGCCGCGGCCACCGGCTCGCCGCAGTCGCGCGAGCACGCCGCGGTAGTGACCGTGGCCGAGGGAGGAGGCCTTATTTCAACAAGGACGCAGTCACTCCCGAGGAGCTCGGCGAGGCGCTGAAGAGATTTGCGGCGGCGAATCCCGAGCCGGCGATTTTCATCAATGGCGACACGAAGGCGGAGTTTGGCAGGGCCATCGCCGTGCTCGACCAGGTGCGGGCGCTGGGGATCGGGAAGGTCTCCATCGAGACGCGCCCGCGCCCGGCTCCATGAACCGTGATCTGGCTGTCGGCATCCTGGCGGCGCTGGCGCTGCATGGCACGGCGCTTTTCGCCTTCCGGGTTTCGCGGCCGGAGGCTGCGCCGCCGTGCGGCGATGGACGTTTCGGCCTGCGCGCGTGGCCGGCCTCGCGGTGGCGGGCCGCGTGAATGTGCCGGTGAGTTTCCGCCTGGAGCGCTGAACGATGAAAGCAGCGCTCCAGGACGGATCGAGGATATTAGAACGTAACCGAGACGCGTCCGCCAAGGACGAGGGCGTTGCCGAGATCGCCGGTGCCGCCGGGGCGGATGATGTATTGGAGGTCGGGCTGGACGTGCAGCCACTTGGTGATCTGCGCGTCGTAGGTGGCCTCGATGACGGCTTCGTAGCCGACTTTGCGCGAGCCTTCGTCGTAGATCGTCTGGCCGGCACCGTCGGTGAGGTCGGCGAATCCGAGGGCGACGCCGATGGCGTCGTCATCGCGTCCGGGAATCAGGCCGGTGTAGACGAGGCCGGTGTCGAAGTAGAAGCCGACGAAGTTGCGATCCTGCGGCGTGAAGGAGATGCGGCCGAAGACGCCGAGACCCTGGCTGGATTTCTCGAGCTTGACGGGTTCTTTGAACGATTTGGTGGATTTGCCATCCGCGGCGACGACGGATTTGGCGTCCTTGCTCGTGATGGGAGCAGCGGCTTCCTTGCCGGGCTCGCGGTAGAGCATCTGGTCGACGATGGCGTAGTAGCCGCTGTCGCCCCAGTAGGTGTTGTCGCCATAGGAGGCGGCGAAGTCGGCGGAGTGGAACCAGGCGCCGAGCTTGAACTGGCCGGGCAGGCCGGTCGCGTCGTCGGCGTGATTCCAGCGGAATTGCGCCTCGTTCATCCAGAGGGCGCCGAACTTCTGGTTCAGGCGCCAGCGGAAGCCGTGGCGATTGACGTCCTGCGCGAAAACGTCGCCTTCGAAGACGGCGCTCTGGAAGGTGAACCACTCGACGGGAGTGATCGCGACACGGACGCCGGGAGCGCCCATCGGGTAGCCGGGGCCGCCCTCGGGGATGTTCGTGTAGGCGGCGGCGGGCCAGCCGAAGGTGCCGTTGATGAAGGTCGAGCCGTAGTCCGAGATGAAGAACTCGGAGTCGGCCGTGAGCTGGCCGAGGCGGATCGAAAGGCCCGAGAGGGCGCCATCGCCTTCACGCTGCCAGAAATCCTGCTGGAACCACATTTCGAGCATGCGCAGGGTGTTGAAGCCGGCGATGTTCGAGACCGTCAGGAAATTTCCGACGAGATCCTCGGAGGCGTCGCGGCCGGAGAGCCAGAGCCAGGTGGTGCTGAAGCTGGCGCCTTTCCAGCCGACGAGCTTGTCGAAGTCGAGATTGACGCCGAAGTCGAGCAGGCCGGTATAGACCGCACCCTGTTTGAGGCCGCCGGTCGTATTGCCCCAAACTTCCGCGGTATAGCCGCCGAAGAACTCGACGCCGTGGTCTTCGAGATTGGTGCGCATCTTGCCCATGTCGCCGAGGGCGTGGTCGCCTTCGAGATAGCCGGTGAGCGGGCCGACTTCCTCCTGGCTTTGATCGAGGACTTGCTGCTGGGCCTGCAACGAACTCATGGCGAGCGCGACAGACGCCAGCAGGGCGAATGGGGTGCGGTAGGGTTGGTTCATAAAATGGAATGCGGGGAAAAATCAGTTGGTGATATTGGCCACGGAGCGCGGATTTTCGCGGTGCTGCTGGACCATGGCGTCGAATGCGGCCTGTTTTCGCCGGCCCTGCCAGCGGACGAAGAGCCATGCGCCGCCGACGTAGGCGAAGCCGAGCAGCGGAATGATCAATCCTTCCCAGGACGGATAGATGCCGAGCCAGGTGCCCATCCATGTGGGAATCTCGAGGCTGCGAATCGGGTGGATCGGCATCCAGCCGATGGTCTGGAAAAGCCGGACCGTCGAGCCGAGGAAGGTCGCGAGAATCGTGACGACGAGCACGCCCGTCCAGACGAGAAGCTTGCGGTAGGGCAGCTTCATGCCCCAGTGGAAAATCGCCCAGCCGGCGAAGCCGATGACGCCGAGCCCCGCAAACAAGCCGATGAGCGAGGCGGCGAAACCGCCCTCGAGGATGAGGGACTGCATGAAGAGCGTGGTCTCGAAACCCTCGCGGTAGATGGTGAGGAAGCCGACGCCGCACATGGCGAAGGATTCCCACCGCTGCCCGCGCTGCGTGGAGGCCTTGTCCTTGAGCTCGCGCAGGCGGGCGTTCCAGCCGGTCCAGTAGTATTTGTGGAAGACCCAGTTCGTGACGATGAGCAGGATGATGACGGCGAGGATCGAGATGACGGCCTCGAGCGTCTCGCCGTAGCGGCTGAGCGACTGGATGACGGTGCGGGCGAGGACGAAGGTGATCGCGGAAACGGCGATGGCCGCCCACGCTCCGAGGCCGACCTGGCGGCGGGCGCCGGCGTTTTCGGGACCGCGCAAGCCCGCGAGCAAGGCCGCGAGGATGACCACGGCTTCGAGCCCTTCGCGGAGGACGATCGTGAAGGCGGTGATGGAGACGGTGGTGGGCGAGAGCCCCACGCGGAGGAGCGCCACGCATTCGTCGAGCTCGGAGAGCGTGCGGGCATACGCGGCGTCGAGGACGTCGCCTTTCGCGCGCTGGTCGAGAGTGGCTTTGATGCCGAGGCCGCCGGCGCCGCCGTCGAGGAAACTGCGCTCGGCGCGGGTGGCGAGCTCGGGATCGCGCGGCAGGACGCGGGATTCGATTTCCAGATCGAAATTCGTGTAAGCCTCGAGCCGCAGGGAGTTGGCGTCGCGCCAGTTTCCGGCGCGGGCGGCCTGGAGCGACTGGCTGAGGAGCGAGCGGATCTCGAGGGCGGTTTCCTGGACGACCTCGGAACCTTTGCCGGCCTGGCGCAGGGAGACGCCAAAAGCGCCCTGAAGAAGCTGGGAGAGATCCTTGCTCGTCTTGTCCACGAGCGTGATATCGGCCTTGGCGGCGAGAAGGTCCTCGAGCGTGGCGAAGCCGAGATCGAGCTCGCTGCCGTGCTCGGACAGGGCCTGGGTTTTGTTCCTGAGCCAGTTCGGGCGCAGCTCGACGAGGATTTGCTCGGCCTGGACGGTGAAGGAAACGGCCTCGCGATATTCGAGCGGCACGGTGATCTGCCCATCGCGGACGCCGGCGCGATATTCCATCGGCACGAGGCGGAGAAGCTTCACGGCCATTCGTTCCTGCCGCTGGACGTCCTCGGGCGAGAGCAGGTCGGGTAGGTGCGATTCGAGGTTGAGCTTCCACTGCGCGATGGCTTCGGGCGTGGCGGCGGGAATGGGGCCGTCCGGCGCGGGCTGCGTCGCGACCTTTGCGATGGAGAGAAGCGCCGGCGGGAATGCCGTGAGGGCGTCCACCTCGGAGGCGCGCAGGGCGACGAGCTCGGGAGTGGCGCGCCCGGCTTTGGCGAGGCGGAGGAGGTCGTCGGCGCGCTCGCGGGCGCGGCTGCCCTGCCAGATGAGCGTCTCGCGGGCGAGCATGCGGGCGACTTCGGCGCGCTGGTCGGCGGCTCCGCCGATGCGCTGGAGGGCGAGCAATCCCTCCACGGCGCTGGCGTGCTTTGGAAGCTTGATGGACGCGCGCCATTCGCGGGTGGCCTCGATGTCGCCGGCGCGCCAGGCGGCGAGCATCTCGAGGGCGAGGATTTGCTGGAGCGTGCCTTGAATCGTCCCGAGCGCGGCCGCGGCGGCGGTGCTGCCGGAGGCGGCGGTCAATCCGCCGAAGGTCTTTGTCCAAAGCGCGCGCGCCTCCCCGGAGTGAAGCTGCGTGCCGAAATGCTCGAGAGCGGCGAGCTGCGGTGAGGCTGCGGGAGGATTCCAGCGCTTGCCGACGGCGGAGAGCGCGAGGTCGTCGAGGGCCGTCTGCGCGTCGGCCGCCTCATCGAGCACGTCGGCCCGCGCCGCGCAGGCGGCTGCGAGCACGACCGAGCAGATGAGGAGCTTTACGCGCACGGGGCCGGCAACGGAGGCGGTTTAGTTTTTCTCGATGAGCGCCTTGGACTGCTCGATCTGCGGGACGAGCTTGTCGGTGTGCTCCTTGGCCTGGGCGGCCATTTCGTCGATCTCGGCGAGGGTGACGTCGCCGTCTTTTTCGCGGACGTCGATCTTGTCGAGGAAGACGGTGATGCCGTCGAAGCCCTTGCGGATGGATTTCGCGAGGGCGGCGTCCTTCTGCGCGACCTCGGGGTCGATCGCCTGATACATGATCCCGCAGCTGCCCATGATGCCGCGCATGTCGGAGACGCGGCTGACGGCGAAGAAGCGGCCGGATTGCTTCGCGGCGTAGCGGGATTCCTTCCAGTCCTCGAAGTAATCGGAAAGCGTCGGCGTCATGGCGATCATGGCGGCGATGCAATCGGCGCTGGTCGGCTTCCAGGCTTTCGCGTCGGCGAGCAGAGCGTCGAGCCGGGCCGAGACGTCGTCGGCGGAAGCGAGGACGACTTCGGCCTTGGGCAGGGATTCGCGAGGGGCGATTTTTCCGTCGCCGTTGAGGTCGAGAGGGACGATCCAGCGTTTGTCGCCGCCCCAGAGCATGGGCTCGATGATGTAGGTGAATTCGCAGCCCTGGTGGTCGATCTTGCTGCCGTCGCGGAGGGTGAGGACGACTTCCGCGACGTTCTCGGCGCCTTCGGTCTTCGGCACGCCGGCGTCGAGATCGCGGTCGTAGTGCGTGAAGGAATCCACGCCGCCGACGATGCCCTCGACGGTCTCGTAGCCGTAGCTGTCCATCGTCTTGTAGTCCTCCTGCAGGGCCTTCACGAGCTTGTCGATCTCGCCTTTTTTCTCGGCGTAGGCCTTCGCGTAGTCGCCCTTGTAGGCGTCGATGATCGCGGCGTAAGCCTTCGCGTTTTTCACGAATTCGTGCGAGGCCTTGTCCATTTTCGTCACGGTTTTGACGAGATAGGATTTCACGCCGTCGACGTTGCTTACGGCGGCGTGAAGCGGCGCGCTAAAGTTCAGGGCGGCGGCGATGAAAGAGGCCGCAAGGACGGGACGAAGTGGGTTGGAAGGCATAAAGGATGAATTGAGACTCGGTCTCAATGATTGATAAAGTTTGGGCTGAGGAAAGGATTTTTTGAAAAATCGAACGTGCGGCGTTCCGGCACCGCAGCGAATTTTTTTAAAGTAAGTGGTGCGACGGCGGAAATATTGGTCGACGAGCGTCTTTCGCACGAAGAACACAGAACACATGGCCGCACGGAGCGGAATCGAGCCTCTTTTGGTCTCCGTGCGCCTCCGTGTTCTCGAAGCGAAAGTCTTCAAGCAGAGGGCCCGAAGCGGCAGGTTTTAGCTGCCGATGAAACCTAGGCGGGGGTCGGAGCCGGGAGGCCGCCGGACGGGAGATCGGGCTTGTGGGGCCGGATGGGCTCCGGCACCGAAACGCTGAGCGGCGTGGGCGGAAGTGGCGGGGGCTTTGGCTGATTGATCGGAGGGTTGCGCATGTAGCCGAGGTCAATGAGATCTTTCACCTGCGCGCCTTCGAGGGTCTCGAACTCGAGCAAGGCATGAGCGATGAGCTCGACCTTGACCCGATGCGTGCCGAGCACCTGGGTGGAGTGTGCGTAGGCGTCGTCGATGAGTTTTTTGACTTCGCTGTCGATCTGCTGCGCGGTGGCTTCGCTGTATTCGCGGGAGCGCGACATGTCGCGACCGAGGAAGACGTGTTCGTTTTCGTCGCTGAACCGGATCATGCCGAGGCCGCTCATGCCCCACTCGCAGACCATGCGGCGGGCGAGTTTCGTGGCTTGCATGATGTCGCCGGACGCGCCGTTCGAGATGTCGTTGGTGAACATTTCTTCGGCGATGCGGCCGCCCATGGTGACGGCGATCAGCGCGAGAGCCTCCTTGCGCTGGGTCGAGTATTTATCGCCCTCGGGAAGATACATCGTGGAGCCGAGCGAGGGGCCGCGCGGGATGATGGTGACCTTGTGGAGCGGGTGCGTGTGCTCGAGCACGACGTTGAGCAGCGCGTGGCCGGCTTCGTGCCAGGCGGTCGCGGTTTTTTCCTCTTCGCTCATGGCGAGGCTGCGGCGCTCCCGACCCCAGCGGACTTTGTCGCGGGCATCGTCGAGCTCGTGCGTCGTGATGGCTTTCAAGCCGCGGCGGGCGGAGGCGAGGGCGGCTTCGTTGATCAGATTTGCGAGCTCGGCGCCGGAGAAACCGGGCGTGCCGCGGGCGATGATCGCGAGGTCGACGTCCTCGGCCATTTTTACTTTTTTGGCGTGAACGTGGAGGATTTCCTCACGGCCCTTGACGTCGGGAAGATTGACGGTGACCTGGCGGTCGAAGCGGCCGGGACGCAGGAGCGCGGGGTCGAGCACGTCGGGGCGATTCGTGGCGGCGATGATGATGACGCCGTCCTGAGTGTCGAAGCCGTCCATCTCGACAAGAAGTTGATTCAAGGTCTGCTCGCGCTCGTCGTGCCCGCCGCCGAGGCCGTGGCCGCGGTGCCGGCCGACCGCGTCGATTTCATCGATGAAAATGAGGCACGGCGCGGATTTTTTGCCCTGCTCGAACATATCGCGCACGCGGCTCGCGCCGACGCCGACAAACATCTCGACGAAGTCGGATCCGCTGATCGAGAAGAACGGAACATCGGCTTCGCCGGCAATCGCGCGGGCCAGAAGGGTCTTTCCGGTGCCGGGAGACCCGACCATGAGCACGCCTTTCGGGATGCGGCCGCCGAGTTTTTGGAATCTTTTCGGATCCTTGAGGAACTCGACGAGTTCCAAGACCTCATCCTTGGCTTCCTCGACGCCGGCGACGTCCTTGAAGGTGATCTTGTTTTTATCCCGGGCCATCATTTTGGCCTTGGATTTGCCAAAGCTCATCGCGCCCTTGCCGGCCATCTTGATCTGCGAGCGGAAGAAGAAATAGAGAACGAGCAGAAAAAGTGCGATCGGGAGGATCGCGACGAGCGTCTGCGACAGGAGGTTCGATTCGGGCTGGGTGGTGACCGGGATGCCGGCGGCGGCGAGCATCTCGCGGGTGCTTTGTCCGTCAAAAGAAGTAAAAATGTCCACGCGGAATGGCGTATTTCCGTCTTCGGGTTTCCCATTGGCGACGGCGGGAACATCCTTTTTATAAACGCCTTGAAAATACTGGGTCGGGCTGCCCTGCTCGACGATGAGCTTGAGCGGGTGGTCGGCGGTGGCGACGATTTTTTTGTCTTGGACGAGCTTGACGAATTGCGGGTAGTTGAGTGTTTCCGCCTGCAAGAGCGCGCTTCCGCGGAAGAGGAAGGCGCCGGCGATCAGCGCGAAGGCGAGGGCAAACAGGACGAGACCCCGCCAGTTAAACTGAGGGTCGCCGCCGGGGCGCTGGTTTTTTGGGACGCGTGAATCGTTATCGGACATGAGACTTCTGTTCGGGCAATCATGTTCGTTACCATAGCCGCCAGACGAATGCAAATCAGGGAACATAAAGAATTCCGCCAGGCTCGCGGTCTCGTGGTGTCGATTCATGACGTCAGTCCGCGCACCTGGGCAGCGACGAAGACCATGCTGGACGATCTGGCGAAGTGGGGAGTCGCGCGCGTTTCCCTGCTGGTGATTCCGGATCACCACCAGCAAGGACATATTTTGAAAGACGCGGATTTTTGTCGCTGGCTCGTGGACCGTGCCGCAGCCGGACACGAGGCCGTGCTCCACGGCTACTATCACCTGCGGGTCCGGCGCGGGACGGAGGGCGCCTGGAACCGCTTGGTCACGGAATCTTACACGGCGGGCGAAGGGGAATTTTTCGATCTCGCCGAGGCCGAGGCTTTCGAGCGGGTCACGCGGGGCCGCGACGAATTTCGCAGCGTGGGGCTGGAGCCGGCGGGATTCATCGCGCCGGCGTGGCTGCTTGGGGCCGAGGCGACCCGAGCGGTGGCGCGAGCGGGTTTTCAATACACGACGCGGATCGGGCAGGTGGAGGATCTCGTTCGCAACGAGGCGCACGTCTCCCAGAGTCTCGTTTACAGCGTGCGCGCCGCATGGCGCCGCGTGGTGAGCCTCGGTTGGAACAGCCTGCTGCTGCGCGCGCTGGGCTCTCGTCCGCTCGTGCGGATCGGATTGCATCCGCCGGATTGGAAATATCCCGCGATTCGCGAGCACGCGCGGAAATGCATCGCACGAGCGCTTGCGAGCCGCGAGGCGATCACCTATGAGGACTGGCTCGGGCGGCAACGCTCCCTTACCGATTCATGAGCGCCCGCGCCGACCTTCACGTCTATTCCAAGCACAGCACGCGCGCCGCGGACTGGGCTTTGCGGCGGCTTGATTTCCCGGCCAGCTACACCGCCCCCAGGGTGCTCTACGACAAGCTGCGGTCGGGCGGCATGCAGTTCGTCACGATCACGGATCAGGACACGCTGGCCGGCTGCCTCGAGATCGGCGCGCTGCCCGGAGTCTTCTTCAGCGAGGAGGTCGCGGCGGCATTTCCCGAGGACGGCTGCAAAGTCCACGTGCTCGTTTACGGGCTCACGGAAGCGCACCACCGCTCCATCCAGGAGTTGAAGGGGAACCTTTATCAACTACAGGCCTACCTTGCCGGCAGCGGCCTTTTGCACGCGGTCGCGCATCCCTTTCACGCGCTCAACGAGCAGCTCACGCCGCTGCATTTTCAAAAGCTGGTGCTGCTCTTCCGGCATTTCGAGACGCTGAACGGCCGCTATTCCGCCGTGCTGAGCGAGGCCTCGCAATTCGCGCTCGAGAAAATTACGCCGCGCGACATCGAGCGTTTCGCGGCCGCGACGGGCATCGAGCCGACGCACGACGAGCCGTGGCGGAAAATCTTCATCGGTGGTTCGGACGACCACGGCGGCATCCAGCCCGGGCGCGCCTGGACGGCCACGCCGACCTGCGCGACGCCGCTGGAATTTCTCGCCCACGTCGGCGAAGGCCGTTGCGAACCCGGCGGAAAATCCGGCGACGCGCTCGTGATGGCGCACGGCACCTACAATGTCGCCTTCCAATATGCGAAAGCGCGCTTCGTGCAGCGCAGCGACGATCCGGCGCTCGGACTCGTCGAGAAAATCTTCTCGCGCTTCATGGAGGGCAAGGATCCCACCGTCTTCACTTTCGGCGAGAAGCTCGGCTTCCTCACGCAGGGAATCCTGAGCGGCAAGATTTTCGAAATGGTGAAGCCGGGCAATGCCTCGCTGTGGAAGGAACTCGCCGGATATTTTTCCCAGCCGAGCGTGAAGACGGCGCTGGCGACGGTGACCTCCGGCGTGCCCGAGCCGGAGCGGCGGGCGTTCCTGATGGCGAACCTCATCGCGAACCAGCTCGGCTTCCGGTTCTTCACGCAATTCATCCAGCAGATCACCGCCGGAAAGATCATCGAAAGCATCCAGACGATCAGTCCGCTCGTGCCGCTCGTCGCCCTGCTGAGTCCTTACATCCACGCCTTTCGCATGCCGCGCCGCGAGTGGCTGCGCGACATGAGCAAGGCCACCTGCGGACAGGTGCCCGCCGCGCTCACAAATCGCCGCCGCGCCTGGTTCACCGACACGCTCGAGGATGTGAACGGCGTGGCGACCACGATCCGCCGCATGACTTCCGCCGGCATCTCGGCCGGTCACGATCTCACCGTGGTGGTGTCGCGTTCGGAGATCGGCGACCAGGGCATTCCTTTGAAAAATTTCCCGCCCGTGGGCGAGTTCGAGCTGCCGGAATACGAGCTGCAGCGGCTGAGCTTTCCGCCCGTGCTCGCGATCGTGGACTGGATCGCGCGCGAGAATTTTGGCGAGATCATCATTAGCACGCCCGGCCCCGTCGGCCTTGTCGCGCTCGCCGCCGCGAAGATCCTCGGCCTGCGCACCGCCGGTATCTACCACACGGATTTCCCGCAATACGTGCGCATCCTCACGGACGACAAATTCATGGAAACCCTCACCTGGAATTACATGCACTGGTTCTACAGCCAGCTCGACGTGCTGTGGGTGAACTCCGAGGACTACCGCAAAAGTTGGGCTGCGCGCGGCATCCCGGCCGATAAGCTGCGCATCCTGCCGCGGGGATTGGACATCGAAACTTTCCGCCCTTCGCGCCGGGACGAGAATTTCTGGCCCTCCCGCGGATTGCGCGACGGCGAGCTGGCGATGCTCTACGTCGGCCGCATTTCGAAGGAAAAGAATCTCGATGTCATCGTGACTGCGATGCGCCGCCTCGCGGAGTGGCGCACTCCGGTGCGGCCCATTTTCGTGGGCGACGGCCCTTATCTCGCCGAGCTGAAGCGCCTCCTGCCCGACGGAATTTTCACCGGCTACTTGCGCGGCGATGAACTCGCGATCGGCTATGCTTCCGCCGACTTTTTCGCCTTCCCGAGCACGACCGACACGTTTGGCAATGTCGTGCTCGAGGCTCACGCCAGCGCGCTGCCGGTGGTGGTGAGCGACCAGGGAGGACCGCGCGATTTGATCGACGACGGCGCGGACGGCTACGTGACGCGCGCGAACGACATCGAGGAATTCGCCGACCGCATCCGCCGCCTCTGCGAGGACGAAGCGGGGCGTAAAAAAATGGGCGCCGCCGGCCGGAAAAAAGTCGAGTCGCGCGACTGGCAGGAGGCGTTCGAGAGATTCTGGACCGCCTCGCCGCAGTGAAAACTAAACAGGATTAACAGGATTTTCAGGATTCACAGGACGGAAGAATTTTTTCCTGTTAATCCGGTTAATCATGTAAATCCCGTTTAGTTCACACTAACGCTCGCGCTGCAACCGGCGGATCCAGACGTCGTAGGATTCGCGCGCGTTCAAGGTGCGCAGGATGCCCTTTTTATCGAGGATCCAGACGGTCGGGATGGCGTTGATGCCGAGCGGGCGCGCGACCGCGTTTTCCCAGCCCTTGCCATCGAAATTGACCGGCCACTTGAGATCGAATAGGCGAATCGCTTCGTCGAGATCCTTGCGGTTTTCGTCCAGGCTCACCATCACGACGCGTAGGGCCTCGGGAGGAATTTTCGCGATCGCATCGCGGAATTCCCGCATCCACAGCAGGCTCGGCGGCGACTCCGCCGCCCAGAAAAGCAGCACGACGACGTTTCCGCGCAGCGCGGCGAGATCGATGATGCCGCCCTGGATGGTGCCAAATCTCGCCTTCACCGGCCGATCGAGCGCGTTCAGGCGGCGCTGATCGTCGGCGATGCGGGCGTCGAGCGCGGGTTCCTTGGAGAGCAGCTGCGCGGAGGTCAGCAGGTCGCGCATGACGCGCGGCGTGTCGTCGCATTGGGTGGCGGCCTCGACGAGGAGCCGCGGGGCGCGTTTGTCGTCGGGGAAGCGCGCGGCGAAATTGCGGGCGGCGGTGACGACGGCTTCGCGGATTTCGTCCGGGCGGCCCTGGAAGGTTTGCATTTGCAGGGAAATGCGGCGGAAGGCGACATCGGGCAGCCGCGTGCGGGGCACGGTTTTCGATTTTTCCAGCGCCATCAGCTCGAGCAAGGCCGCCTGCACCTCGGTTGGTTTTTTATCCATCTCGCCGGCGGCGGCGCGGATGCTGGTGAGGCGCAGTTGCGCGTCGAGCGCGCGGGGATCGTTCGGATAGGCGGCGATGAAGGCGTTGAGCGCCGCGCGGTGCCGGGCGAAATGCTCGTGCGCGAGGCGCAGGGCGTCCTCGCGGCTGGTGGGCGCGCCCGTCGGGCCGGCGTCGAGCTTCACGATGACTGCCCAGTCGCTGTTCGCGTCGGCGTGGACGGGGAGGGCGTCTGCGGCGAGCAGCCCCAGCAGCGCGAGAATTTGGCGAAAGCGGCGCGCGCTCATTTTGGATCGATGGTCGTGAAGATCGCGCGGTGGTCGCTTCCTTCGTTCCAATTTCTCGAGCTGTCGATGCCGCTTTTCTGAATCACGACCTGCGGCTTGAGCGCGGGGCTGGCCATGAAATAGTCGATGCGGGCGTATTCGTCCGCGAGGAGGTAATAGTGGGTCCACCGCTCGCCGCGATCGTCCGCGAGCGAAAGGGCGGTGAGGCGCGCGGGCGACCGATAGGGGCCGAGAATCTGGCGGATGGGATACTCGTCCTTGGTGGTGTTCAGATCGCCGTAGAGGAGCAGTTTCGTGGCCGGATCCCTGGCGAGGATTTGCTCGATGTAGTGGCGGACGAACCAGGATTCCTTGGCCCGCAAGGCCTCCTGATCCACGTCGGGAACGGGGCGGCGCGACTTGAGATGGAGGCCGATGAGGCGCAGTTTGTAGCCGGACTCGGGCTCGACCGTGGCATCGAGAATGCCGCGCTGGATCGCCTGCGGATGGCCGCCGAGGTCGAAGGGCACCTTGTCCTGGGAGTCGTGCGCGACAATGGGAAAGCGGCTGAGCAGCGCGACGTGGCGGTCGGGGTCGATGCCTTGGTGCCACTCGACGTTTGGATAGTCGAGGCCTTTGGCCTTGAGGCGCGCGCGGAGATCGTCGAGTTCCGCGCGACTGCCCATCTCGACCACGCCGAGGATGTCGGGCTGGTGCGCCGCGATCACATCGACGACGGCGCTCTTTTCCGACTCCGGCTTCGGCGCGGAGGTCACGTGTTTATTGGCGATGTAGCGATCGGTCGTGAGCCAATTCTCGACGTTGTAGGACATCACGACGAACGGCCTGGCCTCGGTGGGCCGAGGCGCCGCCAGGAGCACGCAGACTGCGATAAATCCGCAAAGTCCAGCGCGGCGCGACATTGTCCTGAGGGAAGGGAGACCGCGCGTGCCTAGACCGGCTTGTCGGAGGCTCTTCGGATTTTTTGGTTTCGAGATCCTGGCCGCTCTTGTGAATCTCGCGCTCGAACTCATCCTTCGCCTTGCGGAACTCGTTCATGCTCTGCCCGAGGCTGCGGGCGAGTTCCGGCAGGCGCTTGGCGCCGAAGAGCACCAGCACGATGAGCAGAATGAGGATCCATTCCTGGAAGCCGGGCATTCCGAATGCGAAAAGAGGAGACATTTCGAAGACAACGATAGTCCTCGCATCCGAGGGAGGCAAACGAAATTACCAACCGTCCGCGATCGCGGCGGCGAGCTGCGGGGAGGGCAGATTCCATGCTTTCCACTTCGCACGGTATGCGCCGACGGGGAGCAGGACATAGTGCGGATGCGCGTCGGCGCGCAGCCATTTGATGAGGCCCAGGAGCGCCGCTTGCGGCATGGTGGTGCAGCCGGAGGAGTGTTTGTTCGGGCCGCGCTGGATGTGGAAAAAGATGGCGCTGCCGGCGCCGGGCCGGGGCGGATCGGCATTGTGGCGGATCTCGATTTTCCAATGGTGCGCGAAGTCGTCCTGCTTCATCTGCTGCTTCGCAAACCACGGGGGCGGGTTCGCGGGATCGATGCGGACGTGCTCGTTGTAGTGCGGCAGCGAGGGATCCTCGACCCAGCAATCGGCGGCCGTGACCGTGAAGAATGGATAGTCGGCGCCGGGAGGCAGCGCGGTCTCGTAGGTGTAGACCTTGCCGAGCGCGAAGATGCCGGCCGGGGCGCGCTTGTCGCTCTCGGTTTTGTGAAGACCGGGTTCGTTCTGGCCGGCGACGCCGATGCCCCACGCGAGGCCGTTCGAGCCGAAGAGCACGCGCTGCGGCGGAGAAACTGCGCGCCAGCTTTTGCCGTCGCGCTCGAAGCACTGGAAGCGGCCGACATTCGAATTCCACGTGTCCGCAAGGCCGACGATCAACTGCCGGCAATCCGCGGGCACGCCCGTGGCGCGTAAGGAAAGAACCGAGCCGAAACAGCAGGCAAGAAGAAGGAGAGCGCGGCGCATCGGGCAGACCGTGCGCGCGTGCGCGCCGGGATTCAACCGCATATTTCCGCTAGATGTTCAGTCCCGGAGAGAGGTGGAACGGATTTAAAGTAAAGCGATCAGGTTCCTTTTGGAAGGAGGAAGAGATGAACTGGAAGGGAGTCAGGCCGGCTAAGGTTTTAAGGCGTCTGGCGAAGTTGTAGGCGTCGAGGAAGG
>JAATET010000091.1 GCA_015655545.1 Chthoniobacterales bacterium
CCTGGGCGTCTCCCAATGTCAGCACGTCGTCACCAGCGGCAGCGACTATAAGACCGCGAAGCCCAGCGAGGTGCCCTTCAACGTCGTCGGCGGACTCCCCTACGATCCGCGCGCCATCAATCCCGACGACTCCATCCGCATCGCCATCGAGCGCAGCCCGCAGCTCAAGGCCCAGCGGCAGAACATCCTCGCCAACGCCGAGAACGTGCACGTCCAGTTCGCCGGCTACCTGCCCACCGTCTCGGCCACCGCCGACTACACCTGGAAAAATAACACCGCCTTCAACAGCCTCGGCGAGGTCACCCAAGGCTGGACCTACGGCTTCCAGGGCAGCTGGGCCATTTTCGACGGCTTCGAAACCTCCGGCAAAGTCCAGCAGGCGAAGGCCCAGCTCCAGCAGGCCGCCATCAACTACGACAACTCCGTCCGCACCGTCATCCTGAACGTCCAGCAGTCCATCTCGAATCTCCAGACCGCCGAGCAAACCCTCACCAGCCAGGAAGCCAGCGTCGTCCAGGCCACCGAGGCTCTCCGCCTCTCGCAGGAGCGCCTCGATGCCGGCGCCGGCACCCAGCTCGATGTGTTGAACGCCCAGGTGCAATTGCTCCAATCGCAGACCACCGTCCTCCAGGCCCGCTACGACTACCTCGCCGCCCTCGCGAACTACGACCTCTCCCTCTCGCTCGACGCCCAATACGAGGAATCCTTCGACGACCCGCTCACCCGCTCCGAGCGCAAGCGCTTCACAAAAGCCACGAATCCCACCGCCCCGCAGCCGCCTCTTCCCGGCGGGATGCGCGCCACGGACCCGATCTCCGGCCTCGCCGTCAACGCCCCCGTCCCCTACGTCCCGCCGGCGAAAGGCGTGAAAGGCGGCGACCTCAAAAGCGCCCCCGAGCCGACCCCGAAGCCAAAACGCAAAAAGGTCTTCGGGATCTTTTAAGCGGCGCCCGGCCTCGCCACCGCCATGCGGGAGTCTCGCCGTTTCCGGCGTCGGAAATACACCGCCCTTTCCTCGCGAAAGGCTGTAAATCGCCATCGCCATTTTCCCTTCGCGGGGAGGCAAATTCTTTCTTTCCCCCTTTCCCAAAGCGGCGAATTGCTGCCATTGATCGTGCGATGACGGAGCCGCCCGACCGCTTTGCCTCTCTGGATGCCGTTTCCGGCGTGCGCGCGGCGTTTCTGACCCGCGTGCCGGGAGTCGACGTGACCGCCGAGCGGGACACGGCGCTCGCGCGGCTCAAACCCGAGCATGATGCGCGGATCGTGGAGCTCGGTTTCTCCCCGCCCGTCCTCGCGGAGCAGGTCCACGGCTCTATCGTCGCCGCGGTGGAGGCTCTCCCCTCCTCGCCGATCGCCGGCGCGGACGGCCTCGTCACCGCGACGCGCGGTCTCACGCTCGGCATCTACGTCGCGGATTGCGCGGCCGTTTATCTGGTCGATCCTCACCGGCGGGCGATCGCGCTCGTGCATTCGGGACGCAAGGGCACGGAGCTGAACATCGTCGGCGGGGCCGTGAAAATACTGAGCGATCATTTCAACATCGATCCGTCGGACTTGATCGTCGTCGTCGCGCCCTGCATCCGTTCGCCGCATTACGAGGTGGATTTCGCCGCGACGATCCGCGCACAGGCCCGGGATGCGGGGGTCTGCAAAATTCACGACGCCGGCATCTGCACCGCCTCGCATCCGGACCGCTATTATTCCTACCGCCGGGAACAAGGCCGCACCGGCCGCATGCTGGCGCTGCTCATGCTGGAGCCCCTCGCCGTCGGCGCATGAGAAAATTCGACCCGTCGGTGCGCGAGTGGATGGATGTCGATCAACCCGTCTCGCCCGAGCTCGAGCGCGACCTCGACAACCTCGTCACGCTCAATCGCTTTTTCGGCAGTCACGCACTCGTCCTGGATTTCCTGCGCCGCCGGCTTCCGACCGCCCGTCCCAATCCCGACGCCGCGCAGCCGTGGCGCATCCTCGATCTCGCCACCGGCTCCGGCGACATCCCGCGCGCCATCGCGGCCTGGGCCGCACAAAACCGCATCGACGTCGCCATCGACGCCGTGGACGCGCAACGCTCCACGCTCGAGATCGCCCGCGCGCGCTCGACCGCTTATCCGAATCTCCATTTTCACGAGGGCGATATCCGCACGTTCGACCAGGGCCGCATGCCGGACGCCGAACCCGCGGCGTGGGACATCGTCCTCTGCTCGCTCGCGCTGCATCACTTCAGCGAAGACGACGCCGTGCGCGTGCTGCGCCACGCCGCCGCGCTCGCGACGCGCCACGTGCTCGTCTCCGACCTGCGCCGTTGCGCGACCGGCACGCTGGGCGTCGATCTGCTCACCACGGTCTGGATGCGCGAACCGATGACGCGCAACGACGCGCGCGTCTCGGTGCGGCGTGCGTTTTCATTCTCCGAACTGGCCGCGCTCGCGCGCTCCGCCGGATGGAAGGAATTCCATCACGCGCGGAAATTTTGTTTCCGGCAGGCGATCTGGATGCATTTCTCCTGAGTTTCTGGTTTCCTGATTTCCCCAATGAACAGCATGACTGGCTACGGACGCGGCGAAGCCTCAGCCGCCGGCACGCGATGCGTCATCGAGTGTGCCTCGGTGAATCGCAAAGGCCTCGAGGTCGCCTGCCAGCTCCCGCGCGAGCTCGCCGCGCTCGAAGTCTCCATTCGCGAGGCCGTGGCGAAGCGCATTTCCCGCGGTCGCGTCAATATCGGCGTCACGCTCGCCGCCACCGATGCCCGCGCCACAGCCGAGATCGATCGCGCGCTCGCCCGCGATCTCCTGCGCGAAATCCGTTCCCTTCAAAAGGAGCTCTCCCTCGCCGGCGAGGTCGATGTCAACACGCTCCTCGCGCTGCCGGGCGTTATCCGCACGCCGCAGCAAACCGCCGCCGATTACGAGCCGCTCATCCTGCGCGCGCTCGATCCCGCCTTGACCGCGCTGTCGGCCATGCGCGCGAAGGAAGGCAAAAGCCTGCAGCGCGACTTCACGAAGCGGCTCGCATTTTTAAACAAGGCTCGCGCACGCATGGCGCGGCTCGCGCCGGAAATCGTGAGCCGTTATCGCCACGATCTGCACGCCCGCATCGAGCGCAGCGGGATCGAGTTTCCGATTCACGACACGAGACTCGTCACCGAAGTCGCGCTTTTCGCCGAGCGCTGCGATGTCTCGGAGGAGCTCACGCGGCTCGAAAGCCACTTCGCACAATTCGCCGAGAAGCTCGAATCCACGGGCTCCATCGGCCGGGCGCTGGAATTTCTCACGCAGGAAATTTACCGCGAATTGAACACGCTCGGATCGAAGGCCGGCGACTCCGCGCTCACGCGACTTGTGGTGGACTCCAAGGTCGAGCTGGATAAGATTCGCGAGCAGGCACTCAATGTCGAATAGCTCCCCCACCTTCAGCCGCACCGGAGTTCTCTTCGTCCTCTCGGCTCCATCCGGCGCCGGCAAGACCACCCTCACGACATCACTGCGGCAGAAGCCCGACTTCGTCTACGCCGTTTCCTGCACGACCCGCGAACCGCGACGCGGAGAAGTCCACGGTGAAGATTATTTTTTCCTCAGCGACGCCGATTTTCAGGCGCGCCTCGCCGCCGGAGAATTCCTCGAACATGCCGAAGTGCACGGCCGCCGCTACGGCACGCTCAAGCAAACCGTCATCGAGCAACTGCAGTCCGGTGTGGACGTGCTCATCGACATCGACACGCAGGGCGCGGCGAGCATCCGCGCGTGCGGCGATCCTTTTATCCGATCCGCGCTCGCCGATGTCTTCATCATGCCGCCGAGCCTCGACGAACTCCGCCGGCGATTGATGCGGCGCGGCACCGAGACCGAGGAGCAGATCGAGACGCGCCTCGCCAATGCGGCGAAGGAAATGGAAAATTGGCGCGAATATCGCTACACGCTCATCAGCGGTTCCATGGAAGAGGACATCGAAAAATTCCGCGCCGTGATGCGCGCCGAGCGATATCTCAGCCGCCGGCTCATTCACCACGCCCGATGAACAGCCGCGACGCCAAAACCATCGCGCTCGCATGACAACGCCGAAGATCATCGTCCTCGGCGTGAGCGGCTCCATCGCCGCCTACAAAGCCGCGGATCTCACCAGCCGCCTCGCGAAACGCGGATACGACGTGCATGTGGTGATGACGCCTAGCGCCACGGAATTCGTCGCGCCGCTCACCTTCAAAACGCTTTCGCGAAATCCCGTCACGACTTCCATCTTCGACGAAAAAAATTCCTGGCATCCCGGCCACATCGATCTCGCCGATCGCGCGCAACTTCTGCTCATCGCTCCCGCGACCGCGAACGTCGTCGCAAAACTCGCGAACGGCATCGCGGACGATGCACTCACCTCGATCGCACTCGCCACGCTCGCGCCAATCCTCATCGCGCCCGCGATGAATGGAAAAATGTGGCAGCATGCCGCGACGCAGGAAAATGTCGCGCGGTTGCGCGCACGCGGCGTCGAGTTCATCGGACCCGAGGAAGGCCTCCTCGCCTGTGGTTATGAGGGTCTCGGGCGATTGTGGAATTCCGAAGACATCGCGGCGCGCGCCGAAAAAATTCTCGAATCTCGTTGAGCGCATGAAAAATTTCTTCGAAAAAAATCAAGCGCTTTCGAAAAATTCGTTGACGCATTCGTGATGAAAACTTATTCACAGCACACCGTGAGTTATTCACAAATTTTTCACATTTTCCGCACTCGCGGTGAGAAAGGGGGGATATCAAATGCCCGTTAAGAAACCCGCTAAAAAAGCTCCAGCCAAGAAGGCAGCCGTCAAAAAGCCAGCAGCTAAAAAGCCTGTCAAGAAAGCAGCAGCCAAGAAGCCTGTCGCTAAAAAAGCAGTGGCCAAAAAGCCAGCCGCTAAGAAGCCAGCCGCCAAGAAAGTTGCTAAGAAAAAATAACACTTCTCCAGGTCGCCTCGCGTGACCGGTGAAGTATCTAATTGGGAGAAGCAGTCCTCGGTGGCGGCTTCTCCCAATTGCTTTTTGGGCGTAACGAATACTTTCTCACGGAGACAAGCGTTTCCCAAATGTCCTTGCCCGCGGAAACCAGTATTTCCGTCCAGAAAAAACCCCGGGATTTCTCCCGGGGCTTTCAAAATGAGTGCCGACGAAGATTCAAGCGGCGTCGAGCTTGGCGACGAGGTCGCCTTTGCTCGTGAGACCCGTGATCTGATCTTTCTTCTCCCCATTTTTGAAGATGAGGATGGTCGGAATCGCCTGAATACGGAACTTCGCCGCGATCTGAGGATTGTCGTCCACGTTGACTTTGCCGACTTTTACGACCCCCGCTTTTTCGTCGGCGATTTCGTCGATGAGCGGCGCGATCATGCGGCATGGGCCGCACCATGGCGCCCAGAAATCCACGAGCACGGGCGTGGGAGATGCGAGGACTTCGGTGTCGAAGTTTGCGTCGGTGAATTCGATGACGTTTGCGCTGGCCATGATAGTGAAATGCGAAGTGGGGTCGTCCTGATCAGGAAACCGGATCCCACTAGGAGATCATCATCCAGATCTGAAAGACGAGAGCGATAACGGCGGTGGCGAGAGCGGCAATGGCGAGGTTCATGGGAATTTCTTCTTCGAGGGTTTCTTCCAGGACGGCAGTTTCCGCTGGCTGGATTTTAAAACTGGCGCTGGCGGCTGCGGTCGGTTGCGGGCGCGGCTGCAGACGCACGGTGGCCTGCGGCTTCACCGCAATGCCAGATCCAATCTTGGCGGTTTCTTTCTTCGTCTGAGGCTTGACCGCGGCGGGTGCGGGACCGGCGGGCTTGATCGCGGGAGCAGGCAT
The DNA here is from genome assembly GCA_015655545.1 of Chthoniobacterales bacterium. Classification (GTDB taxonomy): domain Bacteria; phylum Verrucomicrobiota; class Verrucomicrobiia; order Chthoniobacterales; family JAATET01; genus JAATET01. The sequence continues at coordinate 5,815 of JAATET010000091.1, forward strand.
GCCGGGTGCGTGACTGACGGATGGTGGCGGCATCGGAGAAGCCAGCTTCGGAACCGATGGCGCGCTGGGAGGCACAACGGGCGCACTCGAAGGCAGCCCAGGCGGCTTGGGAGCCGCAGGGAAACTCGGCGGCTTGGGAATCGACGGAGCAGAAGGCGGCTGGAGACCGCCGGGAGGTTGCGGAGGCGGCGCGGAGGGCGCTGCGGGCGCGCCAGCGGCAACTGGCTTCGGAGGGAGGTTGATCATGGCTGTCTCGCGTGGCGTGGATGCGAGGGGCTGTCCCTCACGACGCGGGGGGAGAACAATGCGCACGGTTTCTTTCTTCGGTTCGCTCATGGTAAATAGGTCGGGAACTCCGGGGTTCGAAAATCGGGAATCACTCGCTTTTTTCCAGAATCACACCTGGGTGTCAATCCTGCAAGGATGGGATGCGCGCATTCCTCGCGAACCATCCCACCGATGCCCGCCGGGCTGCATTTTTTATTGAGCCGGCGCGTCAACGCCGGTCACTCGTGCGGAGGCCGTCTTGTTGCCTTTCAGGAGATCGACCATGTCGGCGGAGATACGAAGAGCTTCGTTGCGGATCGCATCAGGCAAAACGGCATCCTCACCATCTTTTCCGTCTTTTTTCCCGTCGTCCGCATCTGTGTCGTCTTCATATAGCGAGGCTTTCTTTTTGCGATCGAACGCGACTTTTTGGAGCTCCGGCTTATCGACATTGTCGAGCGTCACTTCATAGGCGACGGCGTGGAACGCTCTCCCGCGGCTCGCACGCTCCTTCTTGCGGGAGTCGAGACGGGCGTTGGCCGCGTCGAGTTCCTTTTTACGATCCTGCAGGTTGAGAGTGACCGTGTTTTCGGCGATGCGTTTGCGCATTCGGGCCATGTCGTCCGAGATATAACGGAACTCAGGATCCGCGGCCACGCGGGCTTGGGAAAGCGCCTGAAGCTGGCTTTTGATGGACGCGAGCTCGTCGCTCCGCTCGACATGCAATGGCGCCACCTCGTCGTAAGGCAGCGGATGCGGCAATGCCCCTTCGCCGATCTCGGGGTAATCGGTGAGCGACGGCAGCACGATGTCGGACTTCACTCCCTCGAGCTGGGTCGCCCCGCCGGATACGCGATAAAATTTGAGGATCGTCAACTTGAGCGCGCCCGCGTCGGCCGAGCCGAGGCTGAAGAACGGCATGATGCGACCGATGTCATACATCTGCTGCACCGTGCCTTTCCCGAAGCTGCGCTCGTCTCCCACGATCACCGCGCGACCGTAGTCCTGCAGCGCGGCGGCAAAAATCTCGCTGGCCGAGGCGCTCAGGCGATTTGACACGACCACCATCGGGCCGTCGTAGGAGGCTTTGTCGTTCTTGTCGTAAGAGACGGAGACTTTGCCATTCGGGTCTTTCGCCTGCACGACCGGCCCTTTCGGAATAAATAAGCCGGTGAGGTTGATCGCCTCTTCGAGCGAGCCGCCTCCGTCGCGGCGAAGATCGATGACGAGCCCCTGGATGCCTTCCTTTTTCAGGCGCTCGAGCAATTGGGCGACGTCCTTGGTGGTGCTGACGGCATCCTTTTCGCCGCTCTTGTTGAGATCGGCATAAAACGATGGCAACTCGATCCAGCCGAGGCGAAGCGTGGTGCCGTTCGGGCGCTTGAGGTCGATGATCTCGGCGCTGGCTTTTTGATCCTTGAGCTTCACCTCGTCGCGCCGGATGGCGATGATCTTGCGCTTCGAGGAATCGGCCGCGTTCGCCGGAATAACCTGCAGTCGGACCGTCGTGCCGCGCTTGCCGCGAATTTTTTGGACGACTTTGTCGAGCTTCATGTCCACGACGTCTTCGAACTCGCCATTGCCCTGCGCGACCGCGGAGATGCGGTCGTTCACTTTCAATCGGCCATCGAGATCCGCCGGACCTCCGGGCACGACTTCCTTGATTTTTGCGTAGCCGTCTTCGCTTTGCAGCACGGCTCCGACGCCTTCCAGTGATTTTTTCATCTCGATCTCGAAGCTCTCGAGCTCGGACGGGCTCATGTATTCCGTGTGCGGATCGTAGGTGCGGGACAATGCGCCAAGGAAACCGGAGACGATGCTCTCGTCGTCCATCTCGTCGATGTTGCGAAGGAGTTGATCCTCGCGGCGATTTACGATTTTCGAAGGTTTATCGACCGCGTGAACGTTGAGCGTCTCCTGGAGCAGCTCGGCTTCGATGCGCTTGCGCCACAAGTCATCCGCCTCGGCCATGTCTTTGGGCCAGGGCGCATCCTTGCGATCGAGCTGGACGGTTTCCTTGCCGGTGAAATCGTATTTTTGGGCGGCAAGAAGTTTGTTGCTGGCGACGCGGTCGGTCACGCGTTTCTTATAGAGCGCAAAAATGTCGCGCGCGGGATCGAGATCGCCGGCAAGGATGGCGTCGTCGAGCGAGGCTGCGTATTTGGCGCGGAGCATGTCCACGTCGGCCTGCGTGAAGAAAAGTTTGTTCGCATCGAGATCCTGCAAATACTGATCGAACAATTTTTTCGAAATCTCGTCGTCGAGCTTGTGGCGGGAATAATGTCCCTGCTGGAGAAGCGAGGCCACGGAGACGGCGACTTTGTCCAAATCCGCGGCCCATGACCCACGGGCCACGAAAACGGCAAGCACGACCAGGACGGGTTTGAGTAACTTCATGCGGGTTAGACTTGCAGACAATGGACACGAAATCAAATGACGCATGTGCTAGAGACCACTATTCCATGATTAAGTTCGAAGAATTTACCGGCGGCATCCTTGAAACGAATACTTTCCTGCTGCAAGGGCCGGGCGGAAACGTCCTCATCGATGCGCCTCAGGGAGCGGACCAGCACTTTGCCACGGCGCAGATCGACGCCCTCCTGCTCACTCACGGACACTTCGACCACGTGGCCGATGCGGCGGCGATCCAGCGGCGCCACGGCTGCGCCATCTATTACCATCCGGAAACACGTCCCATGGTCACTGATCCGAATTTTTACCGCGACCGGGGCTTCGCGCTGGAGGTCGAGCCCGTGACTGGCGGCACGCTGATCTCGGCCAGCGAGGATTTTGCCGTCGGCGGACTCTCCTTCACCGTGCTCGAAGTGCCCGGCCATTGTCCCGGGAGTCTGTGTTTTTATCTCGACCAGGATGGCTTGCTCTTCGGCGGCGACGTGCTTTTCCGCGGCGGAATCGGTCGTTGGGATCTGCCCGGCGGCGATCACGATCTGCTCGTCACCGGCATCCGCGAGAAAATTTTTCCCCTCCCCGACGCGACGCGCGTCCATCCCGGCCATGGCCCGGCAACGACGGTCGGACACGAGCGCGCGACGAATTTGTGGTTGCGTGGATAATCTGAAAATTTGCCGGAGTTCTTTTCTGGACTTTATACACGGCTTGGCGATTTTATCTGGGACGATTTTCATTCCTCTCAGAAAACATGCCAAACTTTACTTATGTCGCGCTCGATGCGCGTGGTCAGCAAGTCACAGGGGTCATCGAAGCTGCCTCTCAGAATGAAGCCGTCGGCGCTCTAAGACAGGCGGGCTACTTTCCGAAATCGGTCGATGTCGAGACCAAGGCCTCCAAAGCGAAGGCCGCCAAGTCCGTCTCCAAGTCCGCTGCCGGAGCTCCCGCCGTAAAAGGCGCGGGCTTCTCGCTCTTCAAGCGGCAGACCGTCAAGGGCAAGATCCTGATGATCTTCACGCGCCAGCTCGCGACTCTGATCGACGCCGGCCTTCCTTTGTTGCGCAGCCTGACCGTGCTGGCGAAACAGGAAAAAGATTTGGTGCTCCGGACCACCATCACGCAGCTCGCGGAATCCGTGCAGGGCGGCAGCACATTTTCCGACGGCCTTTCCGTTCATCCGAAAATTTTTAACAAACTTTACGTGAACATGGTGAAAGCGGGCGAACTCGGCGGCGTGCTCGAGCTCGTGTTGCTGCGTCTCGCGGAATTCCAGGAAAAAGCCCAGAAAATCAAGAACAAGGTCGTCGCCGCGATGTTCTATCCCCTCATCGTGCTCTGCATCGCGATCGCGATTCTCTCCTTCCTGCTCGTCTTCATCGTGCCGAAATTCGAAGCGATCTTTCAGGATATGTTGAATGGCAAACCGCTGCCCGCGCTCACGCAGTTCGTCATTGCCGCGAGTAATCTCGTCAAAAACAACATCATCGCCATCATCGCCGTCGCCATCGTGGGCGCCATCGCCTACAAGCTCATCGCCCGCACCGCCAAGGGGCTTCGAGCCATCGACACCGTCAAGCTGCGTGCTCCGTTGTTCGGCGACCTCACTCGAAAGAGTGCGATCTCACGCTTCAGCCGCACCCTCGGCACGCTTGTCACCAGCGGCGTTCCGATTCTCCAGGCGCTCATGATCACACGCGAGACGGCGGGCAATGTGATCATCGCCGACGCCATTACGAGAGTTCACGATGCCGTCAAGGAAGGTGAATCGATTGTCACGCCGCTCGAGGCCAGCGGAGTCTTCCCACCCATGGTCATCAGCATGATCGATGTCGGCGAAGAAACCGGCCAGCTCCCCGAGATGCTTCTCAAGATTGCCGAAGTTTACGACGACGAAGTCGATACCGCAGTCACCGGTCTCACCTCGCTTCTGGAGCCCATCATGATCGTATTTCTCGCCGTCGTCGTCGGCACGATCGTGGTCGCCCTCTTCCTGCCATTGATCAGCATTATCACCGGCCTCCAAAGCGGTGCCGGCGGATCCTAGTCCAAGCCCGGGCCATCCCCCTAAATACAATCATGAAGTTGAAACCCGCATCCCCTTCGGGCTCGCTCGCACCCGCCGCCTTCACTCTTGTCGAGGTGCTCGTCACCATTTCGATCATCGCCATCCTCTCGGCCTTGCTGCTGCAGACCGCGGGATACGTTCAGGATAAAGCGGCCCGCTCCCGGGCGGCCGGTGAGATCGCGATGCTCGAAAGCGCCTTGGAGAACTACAAGCTGGACAACGGTGCCTACCCGAATGGCGATGGCGGCGAGAAATCCACCAAGGTCCTCATCGACGAGCTGGCCAGAAATCCCGGCGACCCTAGCCAGGCAGAAAAATACAACAACCGCAAACCTGTCGAATTTCCAATCAAGATGCTCGACGCCTACAAACCCGGATCGAGCCAGGACTACAACCAGACCCTGCAAGCCTCTACAAAACTCGTCGATCCCTTCGGAAACCCCTATTATTATAAATTCCCCGGCGATCCGGAGCAAAGCGGAACCGCCGCTTTTGACCTCTGGTCCCAAGGCAAGAAAGGCACGGCCAACGCCGGCAAGCCTGACACCTGGATCAAGAATTGGTAACGCCCGGAGAAGAAACTTAGGCGGCGGCGATCTCCGTCCAATGGTCCATCACGATCTGCGACCACGTTTCCAGGTTTTCTCGTTGCTCGAGCAGCGCCTGCGGAGCCACGAATTCCAGCCGGGTGATGGCCGCCTCGCCAGGGCGCACATCGCTTGATTCGAGTTCCACGAGATGCACGACGCCCAGATGCACCTGGCCCACCTCGGTCGCATCGTCGTTGATTAGCCCGACCACGCGATCGATGAAACCACCGCCCAGTCGCAGCTCCTCGGCGATCTCTCTTTCCACGGCCGTGCGGTAGGCATCCTCATTGAATGCGAAAAGCCCCTCGTCGCCATCGTTGATGTGGCCCCCAATGCCGATCGATGATTTTGCGACCAGCCGCTTCTCACCCGATTTTCCCCCACGCACGTAACGCAGGATGCGGCCCTCGTGCGTAAACACCGCATAAGGGATGATTTGTTTCAGCGAAGGATCGGTCTCGACCGTCGATCTCGGTGCGAAAAAATTGTTCTCCCGCCGTAAAAAAACATCGAGATAGCGCTGCGCATCGCGGCAAAATCCCTGGAAGCTCCCTAGCTCATCAAAAAGACTGCGGCGGACAACGAGAACCTGTTCTTCGGCTTTGGGCATCCCGCGACTTTGCGAGGCTCGCTCGCGCCGCTCAAGACGATTCGTCGATCCATTTCGCCAGCCGGATTTTCAATTCATTACGAGCCCGGAAGAGCATGCTTTTCACAGCCGGCACCGTGATGCCAAGCACGCCCGCGATCTCCTCGTAGGACATCTCCTCGTAGCGCCGTAAGATAAGCGCCATCCTCGGCTGCTCCGCGAGCGACTGAATGGCGGCGTCGATCGCCTGCTCGAGCTCGGCCGCGGCGAGCGCATCGTTGGGCGCCACGACGGAGTGGTCGGCAAATTCCCGCGGCGCGTGATCATCCGACTCCTCAAGCGGCACCAGGCGGGCCCGCCCGCGGCGACGCACTTCATTGAACACCAGATTTCTCGTGATCGTGAGCAGCCACGTCGTGAATTTTGCATTCGGTTCCCACCGCGCCGCGCTCTTCCACACCCGCACGAAGACTTGCTGCGCCAGATCCTCCGCCTCGTTCGGAGAGCCGAGCATTTTGGCGATCGTTCCCACCACGCGACGTTGATGCCGCTCGACCAGAGCCGTAAACGCCTCCGCGTCGCCGCGACGCACGCGCGTCATCAGCTCCAGGTCTTCAGCCTCCGGGGAGAACTCTGCCATCGAAAATCCATACTCCGCTACCGGACTCGCAACCACCAGCAATTGAACCCCGGCCGCAACAATTTGACGCAAACTTTCGCCTCGCCCGTCGCGGCATTGCGCATTGTATGCTCCCGCTTCGCTCATGCCCGCCATCGCCAGCTACTGCACCACCTTCCTCAAACCGGAAATGCTGCATATTTACCGCCAGGTCACGGGGCTACGGAATTTCGAAACTTTCATCATGACGAAGGAGCGGCAGCACACCGATCGTTTCCCCTTCGACGCGGTGGAGCTGCTTGCGCGGCCGAGGATCAACTTCCTCGCCCGCTTTCACAAAAAATACATCCGACGCCTGGAGCCGGTTTTTTACCGGGGCGAATACGATCAGCTCTCCGCCGTGCTGACGCGCCGCCATGCCGATTTGCTCCATGTCTATTTCGGCCACACCGGCGTGCATCTCCTGCCGTTCATCCGTCACTGGAGCGGCCCCACGCTGGTTTCCTTCCACGGCATGGACATCATGCCGCGCCCGAATGAACCCGGCTACGACGCGCGACTGCGGGAGCTGCTGCAGACGTTGCCGATGGTTCTCGCCCGCAGCGAGTCCCTGGCTTCGCGCCTCGTCGAGCTCGGCTGCGACCCGGCAAAAATCCGGATCAACCGCACCGGCATTCCGCTCGACGCGTTTCCCTTCCGCGAACGCATCGCTCCGCCGGATGGCTCATGGCGCCTCACGCAGGCCGCCCGATTGATCGAGAAAAAAGGCATCGACGATTCGCTCCGCGCGTTTGCCGCTTTTCACTCCGCCCATCCCTCGTCCACTTTTTCCCTCGCGGGCGACGGCCCTCTCCGCCCGCAGCTGGAGGCGCTGGCCGAAGAATTAAAAATCGCAGCTTCGGTTCGATTTCTGGGCTTCCAATCGCAGGAGCAGCTTCGCGCGCTTTACGAATCTTCGCACATTTTCCTTCATCCCAGCCGCACCACCGGCGGCCTCGACCAGGAAGGCGTGCCGAACTCCATGCTCGAAGCGATGGCCGCGGGATTGCCGGTGGTCGCGACTCTCCATGGCGGCATTCCGGAAGCCGTGGAACACGGCGTCTCGGGTCTGCTCACACCGGAACGCAATGCCAAAGCCCTGGAAACTTCCCTGCTCGAGCTCGCCCACGACGCTCAAAAATATTCCGCGATGAGCGCCGCAGCCGCCCGCTCCGTGCGGCATAAATTCGAGCAACGCACCGCCATCGCCGCGCTGGAAGGATTTTATACCGAGCTCATCGAGTCGCATCGCCGCAAGGCCAGCCGGTAGACTGGCTTCGACTCGAATTTCATTTGAAACTCGGTCGGCGGATACAAACGTCCATCGTCCCAAGGCATCGATTCGAACCCATCGCAAGAAAGCGCAGCTCTCTCCATCGCCCGGAAGTAAGGTTCATCATCCGTCATCAGCCGGAGCATCCCCGCCGGATCGAGAATCGACCATGCGTCCCGAAGAAATTTCCGATCAACCAAGCGCCGCGCATGATGCCGGCGCTTGGGCCACGGATCCGGAAACGAAACGTGGATGGCGTGCACCCTCAGGCCGCTCTCCTGCAGCACGGCGAGTCCCTCTCCCTGCACGGCATGCGCATTCGCCAAACCAAGCCGAGCGATTTTTTTCAAACATCTTTCGACGCGACTCGGCTGACGCTCGATCCCCAGGAATTTCCGCTCCGGATAAAGCTCCGCCATTGCGACAAGAAACGTGCCTCGGTGGCAGCCGATATCGATCTCGAGGCACGAATCCGGCACGGTCCAGGCCAAGGGAAATCCGATCGTCATCGCATTCATTCGACAGAAATTTCCATCGCCCGCTTCGGAGCTAGCGTCCCCACAAGCGGCCCATCCTGGTCCGGGCCGGCGCCTCGAACACACCCAAGCCGGAAAGGATTTCGCGCAATTGTTTCGTGGTGCATTCGGTCGCGAATTTTTCTTCGCATAACCGGCGGCCATTTGCGCCCATTTCCCGAGCCCGGGCTGGATCATCGAGCAGCCTGGCCAGATGCTCGGTCAGCGAGGAGACGTCGCCCGGCGAGATCAGATATCCCGTGCGCCCGTCTTCCACCATCTCCGGAACACCGGCGACCCGCGTCGAAATTACCGGAACTGCCGCCGCCATCGCCTCCATGATGACCGTCGGCAAATTGTCCTTTCCTCCGCCCGCCTCATCCACACACGGCAAAGCAAAAACAGACGCCCGGCCCATCAGCGCGATAATTTCATCTTCGGATTTCGGCCCCGTAATTTGCAGGCGCGAATCTGCCGCAGCTGCGGTTCGCAGCGAATCGGCAAGCGGCCCCTCTCCGACGATTAAACATTCGAAAGGCCTGTCTCCAAGCGCAAGACACGCCGAGATCAAATCCCCAAAACCTTTCTTCTCGATATAACGTCCGATCGCGAGAATCAGAGGCTTGGAAACGTCCGGGACGCTCGGGCGAAAACGGTCGAGGTGAATGCCGTTGTAAACACGGATTATTTTTCCCGTATTTTCCGGATATTTCTGTTTTAAGTATCTTACACTGAAATTACTAACGGTTACACACATCTCCGATTCTTGAATTAACATCCCGAGCCGTTCATGCGGTTCGTCACAAAAAATATCGTTGGCATGCGCCGTAAAACTGTAGCGAATGCCGCCGAGTTTTTTCAGCCAAAAAGCCGTGCGAGCTGCCGTGCCGGCGAAGTGCGTATGGACGTGTGTAATCCCCTTTTTTTGAAGTTCGGGCAGCAGCCAGAGCGCTTCGTAAATTCGCCGCTTTTCCCCCTCCCCTTCCCAGAGTTCGGAGAGTTCCGCGATGGCTTTACGAGCTTTGCGGCGGAAGATTGCGTCGTTCTCCAGCCGCTCCGAAAACGACCGCGGCAAATAAGTCGTGAGTCCTTTCAGCTCCGACGGAAAATCCTGTTTCGGCTCGTCCTTCGGATTGCGAATCGACCAAATCGGTGCCCGCACGCCCTGTCGGCGCATTTCGAGCACTTCTCGAAAACAAAAAGTCTGGGTGAACGACGGAAATCGCTCGAACAGGTAGGCAAAGCCTCCGCTCAACGAGCCACCCATGCGCTAACGGCTCAAGCCGCGTTCTTGTCCTGCTTGCGGCGGATCAGCGGAGAACGTTTGCCCTCCACGACGGCGCGATTGACGGTGACCTCCGCGATATCCTCGCGACTCGGCGCTTCATACATGATGTCGAGCATGATGCGCTCCATCATGGCGCGCAGCGCGCGCGCGCCAGTGCCTTTGTTCACCGCCTCGGCCGCCATCGCGCGGAGGGCATCCTTCGTAACGGTAAGACCCACGCCATCCATCGCCATGAGCTTCGAGTATTGCTTCACCATGGCGTTTTTCGGCTCGGTGAGAATGAGCATGAGCTCGTCCTCGGTAAGCGGATCGAGCGTCGTGACTACCGGCAAACGGCCGATGAATTCGGGAATGAGCCCAAACGCGAGCAAGTCTTCCGGCTCGACGCCGCGACCCAAATCCCGCGCCTGATTCTCCGGCGCGGCAAAATCTCGAACATGAAAACCCATCGCCTTCGCACCCCGACGGCGCTGAATGATTTTATCGAGGCCGACAAACGCGCCGCCGCAAATGAAAAGAATGCGGCCCGTGTTCACCTGAATATATTCCTGCTGCGGATGCTTGCGACCGCCCTGGGGCGGGACGTTGCAAACCGTGCCTTCCAGAATTTTAAGCAACGCCTGCTGCACGCCCTCACCGGAAACATCGCGCGTGATGCTCACGTTGTCGGTCTTGCGGCCAATCTTGTCGATTTCGTCGATATAGACGATGCCCATTTCCGCGCGCTTCACGTCGTAATCCGCCGCCTGGAGCAAACGCAGCACGATGTTTTCGACATCTTCGCCGACATAGCCGGCTTCGGTAATAGTCGTCGCATCCGCGATGCAAAACGGCACATCGAGCACCCTCGCGAGCGTGCGCGCGAGCAGCGTCTTGCCGGAACCCGTGGGGCCGACGAGCAGGATATTGCTCTTTTCGATTTCGACTTCCGCCAGCGCGTCGATTCGCAAGCCATCCGGCGACGAATCCTGAATGATGCGCTTGTAATGATTATGCACCGCGACGGAGAGCACTTTCTTGGCCTGCTCCTGGCCGATCACATGCTGGTCGAGCTCGCGCCGAATCTCCGCGGGCTTGAGAATGCGAATCGCCGCGTTCTGCCGGCGGGAATCGTCGCCGATTTCCTTATCGAGAATGCCTTTGCAGACCGTGATGCAGCTGTCGCAAATGTAAACACCCGGTCCGGCGATGAGCTTGCGCACCTCGGCATGGCTCTTCCCGCAAAAGGAGCACATCGTGAGATTGGAGGGCCGGGCCATGCTACTTGCTGCTTGTTATTCTATTCGGCGGGCTTGGCTTCGACCGGCTTCGCCTCGGCGAGAAGATCCTGCACTTCCTTGCGCGGCTTCACGACGTGATCGACGAGGCCGTAGGTCATCGCCTCGTCGGCCGTCATGTAATTGTCGCGGTCGGCGTCGCGCTCGACCTGCTCGACCGACTTGCCGGTATGGAACGAAAGAATGCGGTTCAAGCGGCGCTTGAGCTTATACATGAACTCCACCTGCCGCTCGACGTCGCTGGCCTGGCCCTGGGCGCCGCCCGAGACCTGATGAATCATGATATCCGAGTTCGGCAGCGCGTAGCGCTTGCCCTTCGTGCCGGCGGTCAACAAAACCGCGCCCATGCTGGCGGCGATGCCCATGCAATAGGTCGTCACGTCGCAGGTCACGAATTGCATCGTGTCGTAAATCGCGAGACCCGCCGTGACCGAGCCGCCCGGCGAGTTGATGTAGATGCTGATGTCCTTTTTCGGATCCTCCATTTGGAGAAACAGCAGCTGCGCGATCACGAGATTGGCGACGTGATCGTCGATCGGCGTGCCGATGAAAATGATGCGATCCTTGAGGAGTCTCGAATAAATATCGTAGCTGCGCTCGCCGCGACCGGTTTGCTCGACAACGATGGGAACCAGCATGGAATGGGGCTCTGACATAAAAATAATTTACGCCGCCGAAGCAGCGGGCTCGCGCACCGTAACATTCGAGGCGATGAAATCAAGAGCCTTGCCCGAAAGCAGCTGCTCGCGAATCTGTCCGAACGCATTGCGCTTTTGCAGATCCTTGATGAGCTTTTGCACCGGGATTTGGTAACGCGCCGCCAGCTGCGTGACGTGGAAGGCGATGTCCTGCTCGGTGACCTTCAAGTTTTCCTTCTCCGCGATGCGCTGCAGTAAAAACATCGAGCGCACCCGCTCGGTCGCACTCTGCTTCGCGGCGCCCATGATTTCTTCCTCGTGGGCTTTGAGCTCTTCCTCGCTCACGCCGCGCCCCTGATTCTCCTGCACGATTTCGCGCATGATTCCGCTCATTTCATTATTCACCAAATGCGTGGGCAGCTCGCACTGGAATTGGGTGAACAATTTCTGCAGCGCGCCGTTGCGCTTCGCGTTTTCAAATTCGTTCCCGGCATGTTTCTCGAGCTCGATTTTCAATCGGTCACGAACTTCCGCGATCGTCTTGCCGGGATCGATCTTCGAGGCGAAGGCGTCATCGAGCGGCGGCAGAACGCGAGACCGGATCTCGTGCAGCGTCGCTGTATAGGCCAGCTGCTTTCCACGCACGGCCGGGAACGGAAACCCTTCCGGGATATCGATCGTAAAGTCGCGCGTCTCGCCGATGCCGAGACCGACCAGCGCCTCGCTGAAGCCGGGCGCGAGCGTTTCGGGCGCAAGGCGTATCCACCAGTTCGGCTTTCCCGCGAGCAGAGACGGGCAATTCTCGACCGCTTCCGCCAGCGACTGACCATCCAGCGATCCGGCGTATGTCAACACCGCGAAGTCGCCCATCTCGAGCGCGCGGCCTTCGACGGTCTGGAAGTCCGCATGCTGCTCGGCGATGCCCTGCAGCGAGTTTTCGACATCCTCGTCCGTGACCGACCGCTTCGCTATTTCGAGCTCGATGTTGGAATAATCGGGCAGCTCGAAATCCGGCGCCGTGACCACCGTCGCGGTGAAATGCATCGTCTTGTCGGGAGCGATCTCGACGTCCTCGACTTTCGAGACGGTGAGCACGTTGAGCTTCTTCTGCTCGATCGCCTCATTCATCGCCGTGCGCAGGAGCTTATCCGTGAGCTCCTTCCGGATGTCTTCGCTGAATTTGCGATCGATGAGGGCTTGCGGAGCCTTGCCGGGACGATAGCCGGGCAGGCGCGCCATTTTCTGAAATTGAGTGGCCACCACCTTCCATTCGCGTTCGACGCGCTCAGGCTCGAGCTCGACTCGGAGCGTGGAAATGCAGTTGGGTTTGTTTTCTACGACGACGTTCATATTGCGAATCGACCAGTGAAGCACACGAGGCACAGTGCGACAACCGATAAGACCGTGCGTGACAATCCCGCAAACGCTTCAAATAGTCTGCCCATGCCGATCCCTATCTTCGCACGGAATTCTCCGCGTGTGCGAATTATTGGCACCTTGTTTTTCATCGCAGCGGTGCTTGGCCTTGCCGCCTGCGACAACAATCCGAACATTCCGCCCCTCCACAAAACGCGTCCGGATGGTTCTCCATGGGTGGTGACTTACCGCGCCTTTCTCGACGATCCCCGCTCGCTCGATCCGCAGTTCGCCTATGATGAGGTCAGCAATGGGGTGAACTCGAATATCTACGACACCTTGCTGACCTACGATCCACTCCGCGAGGATTACGTGCTGCAGCCTATGATGGGCTCGGAGCTTCCGGTGTTCGAGCCTCATCCCGACGGCACCGAGACCGTTACCTGCAAAATCAAACCCGGCTTGTTTTTCCACGACGATGCCTGTTTCCCCGGAGGCAAGGGGACGGAGGTCTCGAGCCGCGATTTTATTTACGCCTTTCAGCGAATGGCGGATCCGAAAGTGGAGTGCCCCGTCGCCTCCACCATGGCGGACTACGTAGTCGGTTTTGGAGACGCTTATGCTGCAGCCGAGAAAAGCGGCCGGTTCGACTATGACGCCCCCTTCCCCGGGATCGAGGAGGTGGATCGCTACACGTTTCGGATTCATCTTACGAAGGCCTATCCGCAAATGAAATACTGGCTCGCATACTTGTTCACGGCGCCAGTTCCACGAGCGGGGGTCGAGTATTACGACGGCAAGGTGCATAACGGGGTGAGACGCCCGTTCTTTCGCTTCCATCCGGTAGGCACTGGCGCCTTTCTGCTCCAGGACTGGCGGCGCGGGCAATTCATCCGCCTCGTGCGAAACCCTAACTACAACACCATTCGCTTTCCGAAAGGCGGCTGGCCGGCGGATGTCAACGCCCAGCTTGCTCCTTATGCGGATGTCAAGCTTCCCACGGTCGACGAGGTCCAGCTCCTTGTGATGCGGGAGCAGATCCCGGCATGGATTCTCTTTCGACAGGGGTGGACGGATGCCAGCGCCGTCTCGAAAGACGTGTTCAATTCCGTAATCGACGCGAAGCACGAACTTAGCCCAGTCTACGCGGCTCGCGGCACCAAGCTCATCAAAGACCTCGACCTGGATACTTGGTATTTGATGTTCAACATGCGCGACCCGGTCGTCGGCAACGTCAAGGTTCGCCAGGCAATGGTGCTGGCCTACAATGCGAATGCCTTCAACGAGATCTTCGGCAATAATATTCTGCATCTCACTGACCAGATCCTTCCTCCCTTCATGTTCGGAAACGAACCCGGTTTCAAGAACCCGTGGCGTGACACCAATCTCGAAAAAGCGCGTCAGCTCCTCGCGGAAGCAGGCTATCCCAAGGGCATCGACCCCAAGACCGGAAAGCCGCTCGAGATCGTGCTGGATACCCAGGCGGATAGTGCCACAAGCCGGCAAATGGCGGACTTCGATCGCTCGCAATTCGAGGCGCTCGGCATCCGGATTCGCATTCAGGAAAATCTTTTTGCGCAGATGCTCGATAAGCAGATGAAAGGGCGTTATCAGTTCCTTTCCGCCGGATGGAATGCCGACTATCCCGATCCCGAAAACTTTTTCGCCCTCTTCTACGGACCGAACATCGTTCCCATCGGTCATAACCAATCGATGTATCAAAGCCCGGAATTCGACCGGCTTTTTGAGCAGATGGCCACGACGGACGACACGTCGGAGCGATTGGCGATCATTCGCAAGATGAATGAACTTTTGCTCGTGAAGGATTGTGTCGTCGGCCCTATTTTCAACCGCGTCACCTATCGCCTTCGTCAGCCTTGGACGCCTTACTTCGTCAAAAATTCCATTGTCGGCCAATACGGCGGGCTGCGCTTCGCCGTTATTGATACCCGGATGCGTGAACAGAAACGAGCGGAATGGAATCGCAAAAACTACTGGCCGCTCGTGATCACCTTCGGCCTCGTCGCCGCCGTGGTGGCCTATGGAATTCGCAGAAGAAGCCAGGCCAATGTTTAGCTACTTCCTCCGCCGTCTCTTCTACACCATCCCGGTCGTTCTCGGAGTGATGGTCATCACGTTCGTTCTATTCTACATGCTGCAGAAGCCGGACACGATGGCCCGCCGCATGCTAGGCCCCAAGGCTTCCCCGCAGGCGGTGGAGAACTGGATCAAGCAGCGTGGTTACGACAAGCCGGTCTTTTTCAATACGCAGCCAGGGGGCAACCTTTTCGACAGCCAGTTTTTCATTCATCTCAAGTCATTGGCCACCTTCGATCTCGGCGTTTCGGACGCGACCGGACAGCCCGTGCTCGAACGATTCAAGGAAGGCGCCATCCCCTCCCTTTCGATCACCCTTCCCGCCTTTTTTCTGGGGATTGTCCTGGCGGTCTCGATCTCTCTTTTTCTCGTTTATGTCCGCGAAACAAAAATCGATTTCGCCGGCACGATTTTTTCCGTCGCCCTGATGAGCATCCCAGTGATGGTTTACGTCATCTTCGGCCAATGGTTTCTCGCCGTCCTCCTCAAATATTTTCCCGCCTACGGCTTTAACCTCGAAGGTTTCGACATGATCCGATTCCTCACCTTGCCGATCCTGATTCTCGTCATTGGCGCTCTCGGCTCGGACATTCGCCTTTATCGCGCGATTTTCCTGGAAGAAGTTCGCAACGAGTATGTTCGCACGGCCTACGCCAAGGGTGTGTCATCCGGATCGGTTCTGCTTCGCCATGTCCTGAAAAACGGGATGATCAATATCATCACGCTCACCGTGGCCGCGCTTCCCATGCTCATTCTTGGCAGCCTTGTGCTCGAGACATTCTTCGGAATTCCCGGCCTCGGAAACATGACTCTCGCCGCCATTCAGACTTCCGACTTCGCCGTCATTCGCGCCACGACCTACGTCGGCACCCTGCTTTATCTACTGGGTCTTCTCATCACCGACTTTTGCTACGCCATGGTCGATCCGCGCATTAAATTGCAATGAGTCCGCACATCCAGAATCTCCTCGTCCTCACCGGCGTGATCCTGCTCGCGCTCGGAGCGGTGGGATTTGCGCGTTCTCCGCGATGGGCGCGTCCACGCGCGAGATTCGCACGCAATCGCACCGGAATCGCGGCCCTCATTATTGTCGTGCTCTATCTCATCGCGGGCGCGAGCGATCTGATCCTCACTCCATGGGAAAAATCCGACGGACGCCCCATGACCGTGCTCGAATGCGTCTTCCAAAACGTCCCCAAGGAAGCCACCTACAGTGCGCCATTTGCTCGGAAAGATCTCAGCGATCGCCCGCTTCTGCGATTTCATCTTTTCGGCACCGACGCGCTCGGGAATGACGTTCTGGAATTGACCCTCAAAGGGGCATCGACCGCGCTGCTCATCGGCGCTTTCGCCAGCCTCATTTATATTCCAATCGGCATCGTCCTCGGCATCTCGGCCGGATATTTTAAACGCTTCACGGACGACATCGTTCAATACCTTTACAGCACCGTGGCGAGCATTCCCGGCATTCTTCTTCTGATCGCGATCATGATGGTGCTGGGAAAAGGCATCCCTCAAATCTCTATCGCCCTCGGCGTGACCGGCTGGATCGGCCTATGCCGCCTGCTGCGTGGTGAAACTTTCCGGCAAAGCGAACGGCAATATTGCGAAGCCGCCCGCGCGCTTGGCGAAACGCATCCAACGATTATTTTCCGTCACATTTTGCCAAATGTGATGCATCTCGTAATCATCAATTTCGTGCTTGGTTTCAGCAGCATCATTCTCGCCGAGTCCATCTTGAGCTACATCGGTGTCGGTGTTCCCATTGGCACAGCTTCCTGGGGCACGATGATCGACGCCGCCCGCATGGAACTCAGCCGCGAACCCAAAGTCTGGTGGAATCTCTCCGCGGCTTCGGGCGCGCTTTTCATCCTCGTTTTGTCACTTAATATCCTTGGCGACGCCCTTCGCCGGGCCTTCGACCCCAAAGCCGCATGACCGCTCCATTGCTCGACGTTCGCGACCTCTCCATTTCTTTTCAGACGGACAAGGAAATTACCGAGGCGACAAAAGGGGTATCGTTTCAAATCAACCGGGGCGAAACCCTCGCCATCGTCGGCGAAAGCGGCAGCGGAAAAAGCGTCACCGCGCTCGCCCTCACCCGCCTGCTCCCTGAGCCGCCCGCACTTTACGTCAAAGGCTCCATTCTTTGGCGGGGGCGTGATGTCCTCGCGTTGCGCGCGGAGGAACTTCGTAAAATCCGCGGTGGCGAGATCGCGTATATTTTCCAGGAGCCCTCGACCTCGCTCAATCCCGTCTATACCATTCGCAACCAGATCGCCGAGGCGATCCGCCTGCATCGTCCGGAGGTCAAGGACATCGACACCGAGATCGTAAAGTGGCTCGACGCCGTCGGCATCGTGAATCCCAGGCAACGCATGAGCGACTATCCGCACCAGCTCAGCGGCGGCATGCAGCAGCGGGCCATGATCGCGATGGCCTTGAGCTGCCAGCCCGATCTTCTCGTCGCCGATGAGCCGACCACGGCGCTCGACGTCACCATCCAGGCGCAAATTCTCGATCAGCTTCGCGAGCTGCGCTCCAAGCTCGGCATGGCGATCATCCTCATCACGCATAATTTCGCGATCATTCGCGGGCTCTGCGATCATGTCGCCGTGATGTTCCGCGGCCGCATCGTGGAATTCGGCACCGCCGAGGAGGTGCTCGCAAATCCGCAGCATCCCTACACCAAGGCGCTCATCGAGTGCATCCCGAAGCTGGGCGCCGGCCGTGAACGGCTGCACACCATCGATTACGCCGCCATCGAGCGCGCCTTGTAGCCATGCTCGCCGCGTTCGTTGCAGGGCTCCTGCCTTTCGCGATGCCGTGGGACGCACCGCCACCGCCGCCGGAAAAAGCCGAACTCGTTCTCACCCACCCCCAACCGCCCGATCCCTCACCCGAAGGGTCAGTAATCGACCTTCCCGCCGCGCGCGAACTTCCCGAAAACTGGCGCTCGAGCAAGGCCGCTTCCGCCAAGAAAAAAGAAAATGCAGGCATGAGCGGATTGAGGGCTTCCGGCAGCGGCCAGTTTTGCCGCGAGCAATTTTACGCGCTGCGCACCGAACTCCGCGACCAAAGCGTCGTGGTCGTCGATCTGCGCCAGGAACCGCACGCGTTTCTCGACGGGGCGGCGGTTTCCTGGGGACCGCCGGACATCGTCGGGAACGATCGCCGCGCGTCGGAAGTCGAGTGCATCGAACAAGCGTGGTTGCAGCATCTCGTCGCGGGCAAATTCACCACCGTCACCGAATACGCGGCCGGCGCTTTTGCCGACACGAAGCAGTGGTGGCCGATCGCGCTCAAACTCGACATTCGCGAAGCCGCGACCGAGCAGCGCTACGTCGCCGAGGCGCACTGGGGCTACTTCCGCGTCGCCGCGCCAGATACGGCGATTCCTCGCGATCAGGATATCGACCGCTTCGTCGCCTTGGTTCGCGATCTCGACGAAGGTCTCTGGATGCACTTTCACTGCGATACCGGCGGCAATCGCACATCGATGTTCCTCACGCTCTACGACATGATGCGCAACTACGTCCGCGCCTCGCGCTCCGACATCATCGCGCGCCAGCGAAAGCTGGGCGGCATCGATTTGCTCGCCGGTCCGCACAAGGCGGAGCGCACGGAATTTCTCAGACGTTTTTTCAACTATTGCTGGCAGTGCGGCCCGCTCTTTCGCCGCAGCTGGTCGTCGTGGAACCGCGCGCAGCTACGGAATGGCGGGTGACGAAGTGGCGGGCGCGTCGGATTCGTTGCGACCGTAAAATTTGACGCCCAGCCGGATCTTGCCCCGGCCCGATTTCGTGCGCCACGCGTTCGTGTCTCGCAGCGAGTAGATGCAGCCGCAATATTCCTGCTGGTAAAATTCTTCGCGCTTGGAAATCTCGACCATGCGCGCCGCGCCGCCGCCCTTGCGCCAGTTGTAAGTCCAGTAGCTCATTCCGGCATACCGCGCCGCGGCCCGCTCGCCGCAGCCGTTGATCTGTTCCATGTTTTTCCACCGCGAAATCCCAAGGCAGCTGGTGATCACGGGAAAACCATGTTCATGCGCATAAAGCGCGGTTCGTTCAAAACGCATGTCGAAGCAGGCCGTGCACCGGGCGCCACGCTCCGGCTCCCATTCCAGGCCCTTCACGCGGGCAAACCAATTGCCCGTGTCGTAGTCCGCGTCGACGAATGCCACGCCGGCCTTCTCTGCAAAGCGAATATTCTCCTGCTTGCGAAGCTCGTATTCTTTCCGCGGATGTATGTTCGGGTTGTAGAAAAAAATCGTGTAATCCACGCCCGAGGCGGAAATCGCCTCCATCACCTCGCCGGAGCACGGCGCGCAGCACGAGTGGAGCAGCACCTTGCGGTGGTCCCCGGGCGGGTCGATCACGATGCGTTCGCCGGCATTCACAGAATTTTCAGTTTCGCGAACCTCTCGCACGGAGTCAATGGCTACAGCCCGCGGTCCATCCTTCCGTCGGTCGAGCGCGGCTCATCCGCAGAATCTCTTTCGGCCGGCCTCGATAGTCGTTGTCGCCATGACAATCCCGATTGACAAAACAGCGGAGAAACCCGATGTAAATCCCTCGCTTTCGCCGCCAGAAGCATCGGAAGCAAGCGCCCAATGGTGGCCGTAGCTCAATGGTAGAGTCCCAGATTGTGATTCTGGTTGTTGCGGGTTCGAGTCCCGTCGGTCACCCCACTTTTCCCAGCAGTGCTTTTACTCCGGGACCTGCACAAATAAAAGCTCTACGGGCGATTTACGCTCACGCCCATTTAACATCACAAAACCTCGGATAGCTGCTGTCGTCTAATCTTGTTTGTGAAGGAGCAGGCCCGGCATGCATACTGGCGAGATATTGGACTCCGACAATCGAGCCTCCGCGGCGCCCTCGAAGCGCCGCAGCCTGATCGCCGCCTGCCTCGCGCACGCGCTTCACGATGGCTACACCGATGGGCTCTATGCGTTCCTGCCGGTTTGGCAAACGCAATTCGGCCTCTCCTACGCCGGACTGGCCATCGTCCGCGCGCTCTATTATGGAACGATGGGCGGCTTGCAAGTGCCCGGCGACAAGCTGGTGCGGGCTCTTTCGCCGCGGGCGGCGCTTGTCCTATCCGTTGTAGTCTCCGCGACGGGCTTCTTGGTCATGGCGTTGCCGCTGGGCTTTGCCGGCCTCTGCGTTGGGCTCGTGTTTGCCGGAGTAGGGTCCAGCATTCAGCATCCCCGCGGCTCGCTCCTCGTCATGGACGCCTACGCCCCAGCATCCCGCGGCGCGCTTGGCGTTTACAATTTCTCCGGCGATCTCGGGAAGGCGATGCTTCCCGCCGTCGCTGCGCTTTTGTTACCGATCCTCGCCTGGCGTCCCGTGATCGGTCTCATGGCGCTGCTCGGTTTCTCAGTCGCCTTAGGCCTGCTGGCACTGACCCCACAGACGGCCTCGGCCGTCCCTGTCCAGGCAAAGGCTGCCGAACACGCGGCCACCCATTCGGGCTTCTCCCTTCTAATGACCATCGGCGCGTTCGATACCGCGACCCGCATGGGCTATCTGCTGTTTCTGCCGTTTTTGATCCATGCGCGCGGGGGAACATCGCCCGTTATCGGTCTCGGCCTCGCGCTTCTCTTCATCGGCGGCGCGCTCGGCAAAGTGACCTGTGGCTGGCTCGGGGAACATCTGGGCGTCATCGGCAGTGTTGTCGCGACCGAAACCGCCACGGCGCTCATGATCGTCGCCACCCTATTTCTGCCGCTTGCATCGATGCTGGTTATCCTCCCACTGCTGGGCATCGTCCTGAATGGCACCTCCTCGGTCCTCTACGGCACAGTGCCGGAACTGGCCCCAAACGGGGACGCCGGGCGGGCCTTCGCCCTTTTCTACACCGGCGTCATTGGCTCGGGCGGATTGGCGCCCATCGCCTACGGCGCGATCGCCGACCATAGCAACCAAACCGTTGGCGTGCTCGCCACCGCCGCGACCGCCGCACTCATCGTGCCGATGGTGCTGGGCTTGCGCCCTTCGCTGAGGCGCTGACGGGGCGGCGTCTTTCCGGTTCAGCGCGAGGCCGAGCCTCAATGCGGTGGGTAACTCAGCATGTATCACTCATGAATCGCCCATTCAGCCTGATGCGGGATTCCGTGAATTCTTCATGTTCGGTGCTAGCTTTGGCGTGCCGCATTTCTTTCACGATGCGCTGCAGCAGCCGAGCCTTCGACCAACAGGCAAATCTCGCCTTTAGGGGGATGCGCTGTGTAATGCGCGACCAGATCCACCGGCAAAGCTCTTCGATATTCCTCGAATTTTTTCGTCAATTCCCGCGCCACGCACACGAACCGCCAGGATCCGATCTCCGCGAGCACGGTCAGCGACTTGAGCAGGCGATGCGGCGACTCGTAGAAGATGGACGTCGCCGCGCGCTCGATTGCCGCGGCGAGCTCGTTGTGACGCTGCCCGGACTTCACCGGTAGAAATCCTCCGAAATAAAATGCGCTCGCATCCATGCCGGAGCCGACCAGCGCAGTGACGGCCGCGCAAGGGCCGGGCAAAATCGTGTAAGCGAGATCTTCCGCCAAGCACGCGCGCACGAGCCGCACGCCGGGATCGGAAATCGACGGCGTGCCCGCATCGGTGATCAACGCGATCCTCTCGCCAGCGCGAAGACGCCCCAAGAGTTCCGCCGTGCGCATAGCTTCGTTGTGCTCGTGAAAACTGATCATCGGCTTGCTGATGCCGTGATGATGAAGCAGGAGGCCGGAGTGCCTCGTATCCTCGGCGGCGACCACATCCGCAGCGCCGAGCGCTTCCAGCGCCCGCAACGTCAGGTCGCCGAGATTGCCGATGGGGGTTGGGACAACGGTTAACATTCAAAAAGTCGGACGCCTCGACGAGGCGGCCAGCCATCCGCGACTAAAATCCTTCCGAGATCCTACCGACGATATCGACGGCCACCTTGTGAATGGCCGTGACGACGGCTTGTTGCTCGTCGATTTGGAGATCGTTATTCGTAAAGAACGAGGTGTCCGCATTAACGGTGCCCGCGAGAATTTTCGCACCGGTGATCCGATCCACGAATTCATATTGCACCGTGAGCCGAAGCGTGAATTCGCGAGTGGCCAGCACGTTGGAAAGCACGGCGCGCGCTTGGCTGCGGGTAATGTCTTCGAGCGTGCAGAACAGAATGGCGTCGGCGCGATTATCCGGCACGATTTCGTAAGTGCCATCCTGCTGGAACTGCTTGACCGTCGCATCGGCCATGAGCACCTCGATGTTCGGCTCGAAGGTCTTGTTCTTGAAGGTCGGGACCGCGATCTTCGTCACGTTTTGCAAAATGGCCGGTTTGGCCGCGCCGAGGCGGTAGCCGCAACCGGAAACAAGCGCCAGCGCGAGGCAGGCAAGGAAGACAACGGGCGTTCTCATTGGCTCGGCAGGCTCGGCTCGTCTTCGGGAGCGAGCGGTTTTAGATCATCCACATTCGTGCGCATCTGCGGCTTTTGCACCGGGAGTTCGTCGGGAACGATGTCGCGTTTCGGCGGACCGGAAAAATCGGAAAGCGAGGAAGTCTCGACCTGCGCCTGGAGACGGCGGCGGAGCGCAGCTTTCTCACCCGTCTCGGCTTTTTCGGTGCCGGTGCGCAGCGCGTCGTCGCCATACTGGCTGCGCAGCTCTTCAATGCGGGCCTTGGCGAGTTCCGCGTCCTTGCTCTGCGGCTGGCGGCGGATTACGTCGTTGTAATAGATCACCGACGCCTTGAAATCCCTCGTGAACTCGTAAAATTTCGCGATGCGATAAACGTCGCCGGATTCCTGATTCCCCAAGCGGGCCATATTTTCCTTGGCTTGCGGGACTTTCTCGCTGTTCGGATATTCGATCAGAAAGTCTTCGAAGGTGTTGCGGGCGGCGACGAGCGAGGAAAGATCCTGCGACTGTTCAGCGAGACCGATGCGCAAGTAAACGTAGCCGATCTGATAAAGCGCATCATCGCAGACGTCGCTGTTCGGATAGGTATCGAGCACTTTTTGGTAGGCCTTGATGGCGTCGAAGGGAATGCTCTGCTTTTCGTAAGCGAGGCCGAGATTGAACTGCGCAACCGGTGCGTATTTGCTGAACGGCGCGTTCGCGAGAATGTTGGCATACATTTCCTGCGCGCGCTTGGCGGAGTTTCCCACGGAAACGCCAAGGAATTTCTGCGGGCGGCCCTGGAGATATTTGTTGGCGATCGTGACCTGCGCGGCCACGGCGCGCTCGAAATTCGGCGTGTCGGGGTATTTCGTGAGCAGCGCCTGGTAGGCGTTGAAAGCACGGGAAAGATCGCCACTGGACTCAAGGAGTTCGGCCACGCGGTATTGCGCCGTGGCCGCCTCGGGTGCGAGCGGATATTTTTTTAACGCCCGCTGGTAAATGTCGATCGCCGCGCGGCCCGAGCCAGCTTCATCGGCCGCTCGGCCTTCGGCATAAAATGCGGTCGCATTATCCGCATCGGCTTTGGAAATCGGGGCCACCGGCCTTCCCACCGGCGTCGGCGCAGGTGTGGGCGTGGGAGCGCGAAGCTGGTCGATGGATGGCGCGGCCGCCTGGCTGCGAGCCTGAAAGGATGGCCCGAGCACCAGGACCAATGACGAAAGCGTCAACCACGCACGCCGTGCGCGCAAAGTGCCAAAACCACTGAACATGAGGGACGTGAACGTATTGAGTGACGAAAGTGGCGTCAAGGAACGACAGCAAACAACCGGCGGACGAGCCCTCTCGCAAATGCAAAAGGGGCGACCGCCGGTTGTTCGACAATTCATTCAGCTCGGAATCTATTCCTCGCTGGTTTTTTTCTTGGCCGCTGGCTTTTTGGCCGGCTTCGCTTCCGCCTCGCCTTCGACGGCGGCTTCCGCTTTTTTAGCTGTCGCTTTTTTAACGGGCTTTTTTTCCTCGACCGCGGAGGTCTCGACTTCGACCGCGATGTCGACCCACTCGATGTAGGCCATCGGGGCTGAGTCGCTCTGGCGTGGCCCGAGCTTCACGATGCGGGTGTAGCCGCCGGCGCGGGTCGCGGAACGAGGAGCGAGCTCTTCGAACAACTTTTTCACGGCATCCTTCTGGCCGAGATAGGAGACGGCCAGACGACGGGCGTGGAGGTCTCCACGCTTGCCGAGGGTCAGCATTTTTTCCGCGAAAGGGCGGACGGCCTTGGCCTTGGCGAGCGTAGTCTTGATGCGCAGGTGCTCGATCAAGCTCACGACCTGGTTCGCCAGCAACGCATCGCGATGCGACTGGGAACGGCCGAGTTTCACGGTTTTGATACGATGTCTCATGGGATAACTGGGAGCTTAGAGCTGCACTTCGGCGGGCAGGTCGATGAGGCCGGATTCGAACTTCATGCCGAGTCCGAGACCGAGCTGGATGAGCTTGTCCTTGATTTCGTTGAGGGACTTCTTGCCGAAGTTGCGGTATTTGAGCATTTCCGCCTCGGACTTCTGCGCGAGCTGGCCGACGGTGGTGATGTTGGCGTTGTTGAGGCAGTTCGCCGCGCGGACCGAAAGCTCGATCTCGTTCACGCTCATGTTGAGCAGTTTCTTGAGGCGGCTGTTCTCCTGACTGACTTCCTGCGGAGTCTCGTCGAACTCGATCTGCGTGTCGTCGTAGTTGACGAAGACGTCGAGGTGCTTGCGAAGGATCGCGGAAGCCTGGAGGAGCGCGTCATCGGGCGTGATGCGGCCGTCGGTCCAGATATCGATCACGAGCTTGTCGTAATCGGTGCGCTGGCCGACGCGGGTCTGCTCGACGGCGTATTTCACGCGGGTGACGGGCG
>JAATET010000049.1 GCA_015655545.1 Chthoniobacterales bacterium
AAAGTCTGCCAGCCCCTAAATTGGATTCAAGGCAAAGCCGGTCATGACCTGGAATGTTGGGGCCGGCGAGTCTGCCAGCCCCTAAATTGGATTCAAGGCAAAGCGGTCTGATGGAAGAACAGCTTATCGCGGGAGTCTGCCAGCCCCTAAATTGGATTCAAGGCAAAGCAAATCGCTCGATCGAGAGGATCTTGGCGTTAGTCTGCCAGCCCCTAAATTGGATTCAAGGCAAGATTAGCTAATACATTAGCTGGATGTCGTCACTCCACGAAAATCTAATCAAATGGAGCGATCGAGGATGTCTTGCGGATTGCTTCGCGGAGTTCGGTCAGGAATTGGGGCACCTCCATGAAGGGATCGTAGTCTTTGCGTTCCAAAGGCAGGGTCTCGATCGGGAGGTAGCCGCGATAACCGGAATGCCGGATGAGGGTCACTAGCTTCACTAGGTCCGTGCGGGTCGCATTCGGCAGTGTGTCCATCGCCTGTTTGATCTGCCAATTCACCGCATAGGGAGCGACGAGTGCGATGTCGGCATAGGGATCTTTAGTGAGGTATTTTCCGATGTCCACGAGCGGGGCGCACCATTCGTGATCGACGCGATTGATCAGGCTCAAATGCTGTTCGCCCGTGCTGATGAAGTCGCCGTGGTTTTGCACGGCGACGATGATGCCGAATTTCCGCGCATGCGCCGCGCACTCGCGGAGTGCGTCGGCGGCCCAAGCTTCGACCGCTTCACGATGCGCATGGCCGGAAGCTGCCTGCCAATTTTTGAAGGGTGGCTGTGAATCCGCAAAAACTCGAATCGTGGGCGCGCCGAGCTTGGCGGCGACTTCGATCCAGTCCTTGACGATCTTTACCCCCTCGGCGCGGATGGCGGGATCGGCGGCGACGAAATCGTTGCGGACGCCGGTGCCGCTGAGGTCGAGGCCGAGGTCATGCACGTGGCGTTTGAGCTGGTAAAGGTAGCTGTCGGGCGGTGCCTTCGGATAACCGGGGAAGAAATATCCGGTGAGATCCACGGCGTCGAAATCCTGTTTCGCGGCAAAATCGCAGACGCTGAAAAGGTCGAGGCCGGTTTGGACATCCCGGGCATGGGCCAGGAGGATTTCGTTGAACGAATAGATGTTGAGCGCCGGCCGAAGATGCGCGCCGCCGACACGCTTGATCGGCGCCATGAGCGCCGAGGCTTTTTCGGAGCGGAGGCCAAGGAGCGAGGCGGGCAGGAGCAGCGCGATTTGTTTGAGGAAATCGCGCCGATTTGCCAGGGCATTCACGGGTTCAAGGATGGGTCTTGGTCGCGGGGTCGTCGAGGTTGTTCAGCGCGGGGAGGCCGTAGGAGAATCAGCATGTCCGAGGCCAGCTCCGAGACGATCAGCCAACGAGCGTGCGGGCTAGCCGCCCAAGGTCGTCGAAGAAATAAAAGGCCTCCGCAGGATCGTGCAGGCGATCCGTGTAGACGGGCTGACCGATCTTCGTGACATCCCGCAGCAGGTGCCGCACCTCGCCCGCTGGCTTGGAAAAGCGAGCCAAACGCGGAGACGACCGTGAAGATCAGCAGGAAGACCTTGCGCCACGGTCCGGACTGGCTGCTGCGCAGAGCGCACTCGATAAAAACGGGGATCAGATAAAGATCGACGGCGGCGATCAGGAGGCCCGCCAGCAGGGACGGCAGGGAGAAAAATAAAACTCCCCACTCAGCTCCGAGCGAGCAAGAAATCCGCGCTTGGCCGGGTCGGCAGCACACGTTTTCGCGAAGGATGAAGGGGACTCGGAAATGGCTGCGGAAAACGAAAGAGGGCGACTTCGCGAGAAGCCGCCCTCGTGTGCGCGGAGCGTGAGGGCTCGGTCTATTTCCTAACCTTTCCGGTGACGACGAACTGAAAAGGATAAGTGCCGCTGGAGTTCGTGACGACGTAATTCACCGTTAAACTACGCCTTTTACCCTTCGTCTTCGACTGGATCGCGAAAGTCGCTGATGCGACCTCGTCGACAAGAATGAACGAGCCGGCTCCCGAGATCACTTTTCTCTTCACCGTGGCCTGGCCGGAGAAAGACGATGCCACCGCACCAGCGAGATTGAAAACACCGGCCGAGACTGTGTAGGCGCCTCTTTTCGAGAAAGTGATGGTGTTGGAATATGGAGCTGGAATTCCGCCAGCCGAGACAATGCCGGAGAAATTAAACCGCACGGGATTTCCATTCTTCGGTCCGTTGACCACAAGCGTGCCCGTGCCGATAATCGGCGGCGAGCCCGAGGAGACGACGAAGCTGGCGGAACCCGTGAAAGAGCCTTTGAACTCGGCAAAGGGATCGACGATTTTTTTGCCGAGGCTGCATGGGTATCGAGAAGTCCCAGAGCCACCACGAGGAGAACGGGCAGGCGATTGATCACGAAATACCCCTTGTCAAAATTTTTCAAACGAAGCAATCCTTTTAGCAAATAGCTGTGGAAAAGCGGCGGTATTTTCGCCTTTGACTCGCGGATATTTGTCGAACAATCCCTTCGCGCATTGATGGCTCCGGAAGTCTGCAGGCCTTGCAGAAATCGGATGGTCGATTCTCCAGCTTGCCTCCGCGACCACTTTGCCCTACGCCTGCGCACCGGGCCACGCCTCGGGCCCTGGAAAAACCCGGAATTTCCAACTCGATTTCACGTTTAATACCACGGTCGGAACCCTGACGATCGACAACGACCTCAAGGCCAAGGCGAAATAGGTCTTAGAATTTTTCGGATGGTGTAGAGCTCGGGGAAGGGAGCAGACTGCGGGCTTTTATGCGCCCGCCCGCCTCAAGTTTCATCAGACTCTACAGAGGTTGTGAAAGCCGTGGAAACGGCTTTGACAACGGATGGCGGCTTGGACGGCGCGATCGTGAGGGCGGTGCGCTAAGAGTGGGTGTTGAGGCGAGGAAAAAAGACGCAAAGGGGCGTTATCCTGGGCGATGCGTGAATCGGTGCAGGCGCCGGGCGCGGATGGACGGAAGATTTTTTCCGAATTCGAATCCAATCAAGGAACGGCCTTCGTCTCGGGGTCGCCGAGGTTGTCGAGTGCGGGGAGGCCGTAGGAGTCGCGGAGCTGGTCGGCGGTTTCGCTGACCTCTTTCGCGTCGAGGTAGAGCACGCCGGGGTCGGACTCGAGTTCGACTTTTTGAAAGCCGTCGATCGGATGCTTCGCGGCTTCGGCCACGTCCTCCAGGCAGCGGATCGTGCGGCCGTTGATTTTTTCGACGATGATCTCGGCCACGTCGTCGTAGCCGACGGTCGTATCGGCGGGGAGCACCTGGCTGAGGAAGACGATCTTGCCGCGGTCGGGGGGGAGCTCGTCCTGGAATTCATCGAGATAGGTGAGTCGGGCGGGGGCGTCGTTTTTCCAATCGCTGCCCCATTCGCGCAGGAAGGAGCGGGAGAGTTCCTGAAAAACGAGGCCGCCGAGGATATAGTAGCGGGGCGCGCGATCTAGGACCATCGGCTCGCTGATGACTTTCGAAAGATCGCGCGGCTCGAGCGGCAGTTTGAGATCGATGGTGTGGCCGTTTCGGAGAACGGTCATGGGAAGTTCGCCGCCGGGGAGATTCGCGGTGGAGATGAGGTGGCTGAAGGGAATTTTCCCGTAGTCGGAGTTTTCGTAATTTCCATCCTCGTCGATCTCGTGGCCGCCCACGCTCATGACGACGTCGGCTTTTTTTAGCCCGGCTTTCTCGGCGGCGGCGGCGTGCGCCACGGAGACCACATAGACTCCGGCCTGTCCCTTCTTCATGCCGAGGTAGCGGCGGAATTGGGGATCGCGGGTGGGGGAAAAGGTGATGCCGGCGCGGGAGATGCCGCGGTAGGGCGGCTTCGCGATGCGCGCGAGAAAGTTGGCGATGACGACGTCGGGCACGATGTCGGCGGATTGCGAACGCGTCTCGTAGCGCATGAGGAGACCGGCCAGCCGGTCGCCGAGGAAGACGGGCATGGTGAAGCTGTTGTCGCGGTATTGCAGCGGCGCGCTGAGGCGGTAGGTGAGGAGCGCGATCCCGTCGGCCGGGTAATTGCCGACGCTCACGGTCGTGACGACGGCGGGGGTGAGGGCGACGGCGCCGGTATTTTCGAGCTGAAGAACGCTGACTCGGGTGCCGACCTGCACGTCTTTGCCGAGCTGCACGGGCTTCGTGCCGTCGAGGAATTTCGGATCCTGAGGCTTGAGAATGGCGAGGTTCGATTCGTAATCGACGCTCTCGACATCGGCGGCGACCTTGCCGGAGCTGACGGGCAGCTCGAGCTCGACGTAGGTGTGATTCGCGATCATCTCGGCGGTGACGAGCACGCGGCCGCCATCGATCACGACGCCAATGCCGCGGCGGTTGAAGGGCGGCTTCTTGGTCCAGGGGCGGCCGAAGTTGAACGACTGGTTCGTCGAGTTCACACGCACGATGGAATCCGCGGAGGGAAGGGGCGCGGGAGAATTCGCAACGGCGGCGCGAGTCTCGGCCGCCACGAGGAGGCACGGCGCAAGGACGGCAAGAATGGCGAAAAGATGGGAGCGGAGCAGCGCGATCATGGTTTCAAGTTCGATTCTTTGGCCACGCCGTAGCGGGAGCGGATGCGGTCGCGGGCGGCGGCGACGGCTTTCGCCTCGAGCACCAGCGGGCGGCTCGCGCCAAGGAACTCGATCACATAATATTCCGAGGGCTTCGCCAGGGCATCTGCGACGTCGTCGAGCGTCTTGATCTTCGCGCCGTTGATGGTGTCCACGATCGATTGGTAGAATTCGTCGGCGTAGGCGTTGACGGGGTCGGAGAGGATGTTGCTGAGGATGACGATCTCGGGCCGCTCCTTGTAGAGATCGTTTTCGAGAAAGTGGTCGTAGTAATAGCGGGTGCGGGAATTTTTAAGCGTGGTGGCGTTGACAAAATCCTCGCTCAACGGCTGGAAGACCAGTCCGCCGAAGAGCACGTAGCGCGGCTTCACGTCGTAGGCATTCGCAAAAATGTTGAAGGGAAACGGCTCGGTGAGCGGGATCGTGAGCTTGAGCGGCCGGCCATCGCGGATGAGGCCGAGATCGACTTTGTCGCCCTTGAATTTGCGTTCCACGACCTCGGCCATTTGCACGTTGCTGTCGTCGAGCTCGACGGTGCCGTCGCTGGCGACGGCGTGGCCATCGATGGTGAGAATGACATCCCTCGGCTTGAGGATTCCATCGGCGGAGCCGCCTCCGTAGATGTCGCTGACCATCACGCCCTGGCCGTCGTCGGGCAGTCCGAGCGCGCGGCGGGCGGCGGAGTTGTAAAGCGGGAAGGTGGTGATGGCGAGATCGACGTAGTGATCGTAGCGGCCGTCGGCGATGTCCGTGAGGAAGCGTTTGATGACGGTCGTGGGAATCATGTAGCCGGTGTTCTGCGCGACATCTCCGCTGTAGCCTTGAAAGGCGACGCCGATGACCTTGCCGTCTTGCACCACGGGGCCGCCGCTGTTGCCGGGATTGATGGCCGCGTCGATCTGGATGACGAGATGCGAGTCGGCGCCGGAGTGGCTGTATTCCTGAAACTCGACCCGCGAAACGATCCCTCGCGTGACGGAGGCGCGGTCGCCGCCGATCGGGTAGCCATAGACCATGACGTTGGACTCGAGCGCGGGAATGCCGTTGAAGTCGAGCGGAAGCATGCCTTTGAAAAAGTCGGGATTCGACGGCACGAGCACGGCGAGATCGCAATCGTGCGCGATGTGCTGGATCCGTGCGCGATAGCGGTTCGCGTCGCCCTCGCGGGTGATCCAGATGACGCGCGCGTTGCTGACGACGTGGGCGTTCGTCAGGATGCGGTCGTCGGCGACGACAAATCCCGTGCCGATGCTTTCCTCCACCGAACCGGGATTCCACGGCGTGCTGTAGTCGGCTTCCTGCGAGACGGTCTGAATGCGGACGAGGCTGCGGCGAATGAGATCCGAAGTGGCGGCCTGCGTGTCCGAAAGGAACGCGGAGATAAGCGGCAGAAGAAAAATGGCGGCGCGGAAAAACTGCGTCATGGAGCTGGAAATGGAGCCGCGGTTGGCGTGGATGTCATGTGAAAAATACTATTCCGAATTCAGATCGCCGAAACGATCCACGCGAAAGGTCGAGGATTTCAGCGGGCGGGCGGAGGACTTGGGAACGGTGATCGTCGTGGATGCCGGCAGGCTGCCCGTCGTGGACTTCGGATCGTTTCTCAGGGCCGCGCCGCCGCTGGTCGGCGCGCCGAACGTGCGGGTCTCGGTGAAGGTATTGATCGCGACGAGCGTGGTGCGCCCGCCGCCGGGGAGCTGGCGCCGGCCGTTGATGAAGTCGGTGGGCGAGTAATAATTCGTGAAGTCGTGCCGATAGCCGGTGCGCGAGACGCCCATCTGGATGTTCTTGTGAATTTCAAAATGGAGATGCGCCGGATAAATCCCGTGCGCGGTGCCCATGGTGCCGATGAGCTGGCCGCGCAGGACCTGCTGGCCCTCGCGGACCTTGATGGCGTCGAGATGGCCGTAGAGCGAATCCACGGTCTTGAGCTCGCGCTCCTCGAAATAGATGTGCCGGATCACGACGACATTCCCCCAGCCGAGATGGACGTCGCGCGCGAAGACCACGAGGCCGTGGGCGGTCGAATAAATCGGATCGCCGAGGTCGGTGTCGCCGCCCTTGATGCCATTCCAATCCTCGCCGAGGTGGCCATTGGGGCGAAAGCCGCGGGCCTTGTAGTAGCCGTCGGCATCCGGCTTGCCGACGGGAAAGTCGAAGCCGTCCGCGACGCGGGTGCGGGCGACCTGTGGCTTGGGCGGCGGCGTCTGTTTCGGCGTTTCCGGCGCGGCGACCAAGGCCGACACGACGGCTCCGAGGACGCACCAGAACAAAAACCTACGCATAAGAGCCCGCCAGAATAAGCGTGTGTGAAAGTGGGCGCAAGTTTTTGGCCCGCGTCGTTTGCTCAGTTCTGCTGCCCGACTTGAATGACCGGCATCGGAAAGCGCAGCTGCAACTCGTCGTCGAGGTGGATCTCGATGTGATGCACGCCGTAGCGCTCGAACTTCACCCCGCCGAAGACATGGACGTTCGTCGCGTTGCCTTCGAATTCGTTGAGCGTGAACTCCACGCGCGACTCGGCGAGAATCTGCTCGTCCTCGGACGAAATAATCAGCGAGCGCTGTGTGAAGGTGCCTTCTCCGCCGCACCAGCGCGTCCACAGGCAGAGCTTGAAAAATGCGACCGGCAGCATGGGGGCGGGGATCACGGTGATCACGCCGACGAGCGTCTGCTGGCCGCTCATTTCGGCGCGGACGTCCTCGCAGAGCAGGCTGGCTTGAAGGTCCGGAAGGATGTCACTCATCGGTGGAGAAAGAACAGGCCGAGCAGCAGCAGGCCGAAGGCGATGCGGTAGATGCCGAAGCTCACGAACGAGTGCGACTGCACGTAGCGCAGCAGCCACTTCACGGCGATGAAGGATACGGCGGCGGCGACGACGAAGCCGAGCGCGATAAGGCTCCAGGGCTCGTGGACGCCTTCTTTCAAGCCGCTATGAATTTCCAGCGCGCCGGCGGCGAGCATGGTGGGAATGCCGACGAGAAAGGAAAACTCCGTCGCGGCGATGCGGCCCGTGCCGAGCGCCATGGCGAACATGATCGTCGAGCCGGAGCGCGACGCGCCGGGAAACGCCGCGGCCACGAGCTGGCCGAGAGCGACCGCGAGCACCACGGGCCACGAGATGCCGTCGGCCGATTCGCGTCCTTTGATCGCGCCTTCGACGATGATGAAAACGATGCCGCCGACGATCAGCGCGAGGGCGACCGGCACTAATTCCTCGGGCAGCTTGAAGCCGAGCTTTTTCATCACGAAGCCACCGATGCAGGTGATGAAAAACGCGACGAAAACCTTGAGATCCAGCAGGCGGCTCGCGGGCTCATGGATCCGCAGCATCATGGCGATGCGCTTGTGAAAAAGCGGCAGCACGGCAAGAACCGCGCCGACTTGAATGACGACGTTGAAGAGGTCGGACTTCTGCCCGCCCAGCCAATGCTCGGCGACCAGCAGGTGCCCCGTGGAGGAAACGGGAATGAACTCCGTGACGCCTTCGACGATGCCGAGGATGACGACGATCAGCCAGGCAGGCAGCATCGACTGGAATGGAACAGCTCGGGAGGGCCCGGGCTAGATCGCGTCTTCGTTCGTTTCCTCGGTGCGGATGCGGATGGCGCTTTCCACAGGGAGGACGAAAATCTTGCCGTCGCCGATCTTGCCGGTCTTCGCGGCTTTCGAAATCGCGGCCACGGTTTTCTCGATCGCGGAGTCAGCGACGACGATCTCGAATTTTACTTTCGGAAGAAAATCCACGGTGTATTCACTGCCGCGATAAATCTCGGTGTGGCCCTTCTGGCGGCCGAAGCCTTTGACTTCGCTTACGGTCATGCCCTCGATGCCGATTTCGGCCAATGATTCCTTCACATCTTCCATTTTGAAAGGTTTGATGATCGCCTCAATTTTCTTCATACGCGCTGCTCTTATTGCTGTTTGCAGGAATAAGCAAGCCGGGAGAGAGTTTGTAAACGTAAAATGTCGCACCCTGGAGAGCCCCTAAATTGAAGCCATCGCAATGGAGACGCTCGTGGGTGGGCAAATATCTTCGGCATGTGCCGCGTATCAAACAGCTGCGGGGCACGTGGTTGCACCGCGCGTTCGGCGATCGGCTTTTCGATCCGCATCTGTGGCAATGGGAGCGGCGCGGCACTGCGCTCGGCCTGGCGATCGGCGCGTTTTTTTCCGTGCTGCCTTTTCCGTTGCAGAGCATTCCGGCCGCCATCGTCGCCGCTTGTTTCCGCTCGAACGTCCCCGCGGCGCTGGCCGGCTGCTGGATCACGAACCCGCTCACGTTTCCCATTTTCTTTTATCTCCAGTTGAAAATCGGTTCGTTCCTGCTCGGGCGGCCGTCGCTCATGGACCAGTTTCAGTCGCTGATGGACAAGCTGAGCTGGCGGTTTTGGGAGTTTCTGCTCGAAGCGCCCGGCGTCTGGGGAGTGCTGGGCATCGGCGGCATCGTGCTCGGCGTGGCGCTGGGCGTGATTTGCTACTTTGCGATTCTGCTTTGGTTCGATGTCGCGATCCGCGCGATCCAGCGGTCACGGGCTCGCCGGCATCCGGCGCGGCGGTGATGGATTTTTTCGTGACAAGGCGTGCGCGGGCGGGGGAGCTTGGAGCGACGTATGAGTGACCAAATTCTTTCCGGCAAAACCGGTGTCATATTCGGAGTGGCCAACAAGCGCAGCATTGCCTGGGCGATCGCGAAGGCCTGGCACCGCGCCGGCGCAAAGCTCATCTTCAACTACCAGGGCGAACGCTTGCGCGAAAATGTCGAGGAGCTCGTCGCCGAGTTCGGCCCCGAGACAAAAATGTTTCCCTGCGATGTGACGAACGACGAGGAGATCGAATCGTTTTTCGGACAGGTCAAGGAGATCGCGCCGAAGCTCGACCTCATGCTCCACTCCGTCGCCTACGCGCCGAAG
Source organism: Chthoniobacterales bacterium (assembly GCA_015655545.1). Classification (GTDB taxonomy): domain Bacteria; phylum Verrucomicrobiota; class Verrucomicrobiia; order Chthoniobacterales; family JAATET01; genus JAATET01. Next base: position 9,491 of record JAATET010000049.1, read on the forward strand.
GAGGCGCTGGAGGGAACCTTCGTCGCGACCACGCGCGAGGCCTTTCGCGTCGCGCACGATGTCTCGGCTTACTCGCTGGTCGCGCTCTCGCGAGGCGTGGCGCCGTTCATGACCGATGGCGGCAGCATCGTCGCGATGTCCTATTATGGCGCGGTGAAAGTTGTGCCGCATTACAACGTGATGGGTGTCGCCAAGGCTTCGCTCGAGGCCAGCGCACGCTATCTCGCCAGCGATCTCGGCGCGCGGAAAATCCGCGTGAACTGCATCAGCGCCGGCCCCGTGCAGACGCTCGCGGCGCGCGGCATTTCCGGCTTCTCCTCGATGATGAAACATTACGAGGAACACGCGCCGCTCAAGCGCAGCTGCACCACGGAGGAGCTTGGGCAGACCGGCGTCTTTCTCGCCAGCGAGGGCTCGGGATCGATCACCGGCCAGGTCCTCTACGCGGACGGCGGCTACGAGATCATGGGCATGTGACACCCGGTGAAGCCGGGAGTCTTCCTCATCCTCTTTATCTTAATCTTCCTCGAATGATTCCGGCATCACTCCTGCGAAAGCTCCGAGCCAAGCTCGGCGCGGATGCCGTGCGCACCGCGCCGGCGGAGCTCGATGCCGCCGCGGGCGACAAATGGTTCGCCGCGCGCCGGCCGGACATGGTCGTTTTCCCGGCTTCGACCGCGGAAGTCAGCGCCGTCATGAAACTCGCGCATGCGGCTGGCGCGCCGGTCACGACGCGCGGCGCCGGCTACGGCTACGTGGGCGGCTGCGTGCCGGAGCGGGGGGGCATCGTGCTCAGCACGGCGCGGATGAATCGCATCCTCGAAATCAACGAACGCGACTTCGTGGCGCGCGTGCAATCCGCCGTCATCACCGGCACGCTGCAGGATCGCGCCCGAAAAAAAAGTCTCCTTTATCCGCCCGATCCCGCGAGCCTGCGCGACTGCAGCATCGGCGGAAACATCGCCACGAACGCCGGCGGCCCGCGCTGCCTGAAATACGGCGTCACGCGAAACTACGTGCTTGGTCTCGAGGTCGTGCTCGCCGACGGCACGATCGTTCGTCTCGGCGGGCGCACGCACAAAAACAAAACCGGCTTCGATTTGATCGGCATGTTCGTCGGCTCGGAAGGGCTGCTCGGTATCGTCACAGAGGCCACATTGCGTCTGCTCCCGAACCCTCCCGCCCGGGCGGTTCTTTCCGCCGGCTTTTCCTCGATGCGTGCGGCCGCGCGCGCCATTCAGGCGGTTTTTCGCTGCGGGTATTTGCCCGCGGCCATGGAGGTGGCCGATCGTTTCACGCTCGAAGCGGCGAGGGCGCGCATGCCCGAAGCGAATGTGCCGCCGGGCAACGCGCATGTGCTCATCGAACTCGACGGCCAGACGGCGAGCGTGAAAAGCGAGACGCGGGATCTGATGCGGGTGTTGCAGGAAGCGGGTGCCACGAAAGTCGATACCGCGCTCGACGAAGCGGCCTGCGACCGGCTCTGGAATCTGCGCCGGAGTTTTTCAAATTCGTTGCGCGCCACGGTCCTCATCAAGCTCAACGAGGACATCGTCGTCCCGCGCGGGCGGCTCGTCGATCTGATCGATTTCGCGCGCGGTTTGGAAAAGGAAAGCGGTTTTCCGATCGCGTGTTTTGGCCACGCGGGCGATGGAAATATTCACGTGAACGTGATGGCCGCAAATTACGACGATCCGAAAGTGCACGCCGCCGTCGAGAGCGTGCTGGATCGTCTTTTCGAAAAGGTGCTCGAATGGGGCGGCGCGATCACCGGCGAGCACGGCATCGGCCTCGCGAAGCTGCGGTGGTGGCCCGATGCGCTCTCGGATGAGAACCGCGCCCTGCACGCGACGATCAAGCGCGCGCTCGATCCGTGCGGATTGTTGAACCCCGGCAAGTTTGTCTAAAGACCCGGTCAGACTCCGCTCGGTTCCGGAGAGGGGCTGAGGATCCGGGTCTTGCCGCCGTCGCCGTAATTTTTGGTGCGGACGAAATGCTGAAATTTCGCCGCCGGCATCGGACGTCCGAAAAACCAGCCCTGCGCGTAATGAACGCCGTGGGCCTTGAGATAAGCGGCCTGGTAGGGCTGCTCCACGCCCTCGGCGATGATTTCCATGTCGAGTGAGTTCGCGATGCGGATGATCTGGTCCACCAGGCCGGAGCTGGTCGTGTCGCTCTCGATGCCGTCGACGAAGGCTTTGTCGATCTTGAGATAATCGAGCGGAAAGCGCTGCAGGTAGCTCAGGCTCGAGTAGCCGGTGCCAAAATCGTCCACGGCGAGTTTCGATCCCGGGCCGGTGAGCGCGACCATCACGGTGCGGGCGACGGAATTTTCGTCGGCGACGAGTCCGCGCTCGGTGATCTCGAAGATCAGCTGCGAGGCGGGGATGTCTTTTTTGGTGACGGCATTCACGACATCGACGATGCGGGTGTTCGCAAAATGCTGCGGGGCGAGGTTGATGCCGATGTGGAGCTTCGGATCGCGCCGCATCATGGGGCCGATGGATGCGGCGATTTTTTTGAGAATTAATTCCGTCATCGGCACGATGAGACCGGTGTTCTCCGCGATGGTAATGAATTCGCCGGCCGGGATCATTCCGCGCCGCGGATGCTGCCAGCGCATGAGCGCCTCGGCTCCGACGCACTGTCCATTATCGAGATTGATGAGGGGCTGGTAGTGGACGTCGATCTCGCCGAATTTCACCGCCTCGCGGAGGTCGGCCTCGAGCGATTGCGCGCGCTTGGCGACACGAATGACGAGGCCCGACAGCAGTGCCGAGACCGCTATGCCGGCGAGCGTGAACTCCACGGCGCTGCGGGTCATCCGGGCGCGGACGACCGATGCGTCGGCGGCGGTCACGGTGTAGATCGGGTATTTGTCGGAGCGATTCACGCGCACCAGCTGCCCGTCGAGCCACTGGATGCTATTGAGGATGTTAAGATCGACCCGTTTCGGAGCGGCGATGCCGTCCCCGCCGAAATCCGTGAGCAGCTTGCTGCCATCGAATTCCACGAACACGCGGCAATCGGATTCCCGGGCGTAATAATCGAAAAATTCGCTGAAGAGTTGCGGGTCGATGAGACCTTCGATGCCGAGTCCGTCCGCGAAAGTGTAGACGATCACCAGCGACTTCGTCGGAAAACCGCGCTCCGCCGGCGGCTGCACGGCGACGCTGCCGAGGGCGGGCAGGGGAGGCAGATTCGCATCGAGGATCGGCTCGGGTTTTTCGTAGAGCCGCTCGCTGGTGCAGAGCAGCATGTTCCCGCGGCGGACGCCGATCGCCTGCACGTAGCGATCGAGAAATACGGCCTGTCGCAGCGTGGTGAGCGTGTTGTTGTCCACCTTGCCTTGCGTGATGCTGGCGACCTTGCGCAGGGTGCTTCCGACGGTATCGAGCACGGACTCCGTGCGCACGAGGGTGCCCGAGCCTACAAAATCGAGCTCGTGCTCGACCTGGGCCATGCTCTGGCGAAAAGCATAGCCGAGAAATAGCAGTGGGGGCAGTGCGCCGGCCAGCACCGCGAGCACATAAAGCAGGCGAATAGCGGTCCGATTCCGCATTTGCCGGGGAGTAGATCACATCCCTTAGTCCGTGAGAATGACAATCTTGCTTGCGAGAATGATAAAATATGCGGGGTTTGCCGCCCCCGCGTTTTTCATTCGCCGAATCCAGATTGGCTTGTTAAGCGGGAGGGCGTGAATTCCCGAGAGCTGCCGCTCAGCATGCCGTCAGGCAAAATCCCCAGAACCTTGCAGCGTATCATTTTTGCCGCCGGAGCGGTGGCCGCAATTACCGGCTGCGAGCCGCAGAAAAAGGCTCCGCCGCCACCGCCGCCGGTCGTGCAGGTGCTCACCGTGCAGCCGCAGGATGCGCCGATCTCGCAAACCTGGGTGGCGACCGTCACGGGATATATCAATGCGGACATTCGCGCGCAGGTCAGCGGCTACCTTCTCTCGCAGAACTACCGCAACGGCGCCTACGTGAAGGCCGGCGACATTCTTTTCCAAATCGACCCGCGTCCGTTCCAGGCCGCGCTCGCGCAGGCCCAGGGCTCGCTCGCACAGGCTCAGGCGCAGAACACGGCCAACGAACTGAATGCGCAACGCTCCACCGATCTCTACCAGAAGAAGGTCATCAGCCAGCAGCAATACGACGACCAGATGCAGGCCTTCGAAGCCAGCAAGGCCGCGGTGCAGGCTGCGCAGGCATCCGTCCAGCAGGCTCAGCTCAACCTTACCTTTACGAAAATCACCGCGCCGGTCACCGGCCTGGCGAGTATTGCCACGGCGCAGGTCGGCGATCTGGTCGGCCCTTCCTCGGGCACTTTGGCGACAGTCATTCAGGTCGACCCGATCAAGGTGAATTTCATGGTGCCCGAGCAGGGCTACATCAATTTCATCCAGCAATATTTCAACGACCCGTCAAAATCGCCGATCGGCGTCGCCGGTTACGACGGCCCAGGCTTCCCGATCACGCTCACGCTCGCGAACGGCGTTTCCTACGAGCAAAACGGAAAGCCGGTGGTTGGCAAGCTGACGAGCGTGAACAACGTCGTCGGCATCGACACCGGCTCGATCTCGATCCAGGGCGTCTTTCCAAATCCCGGCAATCTCCTGCGCCCCGGCCAGTTCGGCCTCGTCACCGCCACCATTCGCGTGGAAAAAAATGTCGTGGTCGTGCCGCAGCGTGCGGTCGTCGATTTGCAGGGCTTGAACCAGCTGTATCTCGTTGGCCCGGACAACAAGGTGAACGTCGTCCAGGTCAAGCTCGGTCCCACGACCGGCAGCGATCAGATCGTGACCTCGGGGCTCAAGGCCGGCGACCGCGTGATCGTCGAAGGCACGCAGAAAGTGAAGGACGGCACGCTCGTGAATCCGACTCCCTACATCGAAACGAAGCAGGAAGTCTCTTCCGACGACCTGCCCGCGCCCACCGCCACGCCCGCCGCGAAGGACTAGCGCACACCCCACATGTCGCGCTTTTTCATCAACCGCCCGATTGTCGCGATGGTCATCGCGATTATCATGGTGATCCTGGGCATCGTCTGCGCCCTGCAGCTCCCGATTGCACAGTTTCCGAACATCGTTCCACCGCAGATTCAGGTGATGACGAATTACGTGGGCGCCGACGCGCTCACGGTCGAATCCTCCGTCGCCACGCCCATCGAGCAGCAGGTCAACGGCACCGAGGGCATGGAATACATGTATTCCATCAACGCCAACAACGGCGCGATGACTCTCAACGGCATCTTCGGGATCAATACGGTGCCGACGACCGACCAGATCCTCATGCAGATGCGGCAGGGCCAGGCCTCCGCGCAGTTGCCGAGCTCGGTGCGAAACTACGGCATCACCGTGCAGCAGGCGTCGTCCTCGCCGCTCATCGTCTTCGCGCTTTACTCGCCAACGGGCCAGTATGACGCCGCGTTCCTCGCGAACTACGCGAACATCAACATCAGCAACGAGCTCGCGCGCATCAACGGCGTCGGGCAGGTGAACGTCTACGGCGCCGGCGAATACGCCATGCGTTTCTGGGTGCGTCCCGACAGCCTCGCGAAGCTCGACATCACGGTTAACGAAATCGTCAACGCCGTGAACGCGCAGAACACGGTGAACCCCGCCGGCCAGATCGGCGGCCAGCCCGTGCCGAACGGCCAGGAGTTCACCTACAACGTTATCGCAAAAGGCCGCCTCGTCACCGAGGAGGAATTCGGCAACATCGTCGTCCGCGAGAATTCCGACGGCTCCATCGTCCGCCTCAGGGATGTCGCCACGATCAAGCTCGGCGAGCAGTTCTACAACCTGCAGGGCCGCTTCGACGGCAAGCCGTCCGCCGTGCTCGTCATCAGCCAGCAGATCGGGTCGAACGCGCTGGCCACGGTGAAGCAGCTCCGCGCCGAGATGAACAAGCTGCAGCAGCGATTTCCCGCCGGTCTTGCCTACGCCGTCTCGCTCGACACCACGCTCGCCGTCACCGCGGGCATGGAGGAGATCATCAAGACCCTCGTCGAGGCGCTCATCCTCGTCATTATCGTTGTCTTCGTTTTCCTCCAGGGCTGGCGCGCCACGCTTATCCCGCTGCTCGCCGTGCCTGTCTCGCTCATCGGCGTCTTCGCGCTTTTCCCGCTCTTCGGATTCTCTATCAATACCCTCTCGCTCTTCGGTCTCGTGCTCGCGATCGGCCTTGTGGTCGATGATGCCATCGTCGTCGTCGAGGCGGTGGAACACCACATCGAGGAAGGCATGTCGCCGAAGGACGCCGCGTTCAAGGCCATGGATGAAGTGTCGTCGCCGGTCATCGCCATCGCGCTGATTTTGTCGGCGGTCTTCGTTCCGACGATCTTCATTCCGGGAATCACGGGGCAGCTCTACCAGCAGTTTGCGATCACCATCGCGATCTCGGTCATCCTCTCCGCCTTCAACGCCCTCACGCTCAGCCCCGCGCTCGCCGCGCTGCTGCTCAAGCCGAAGTCCGAAACCCGCGGGCCGCTCGGGATGTTTTTCCGCTGGTTCAACAAATCCTTCGGGCGCGCCACGAACGGCTACGTGAGCACCTGCCACGCGCTCATTCGCAAATCCGGATTCTCCCTCCTTTTCCTCGCGATCATCGCAGGCGTCGGCCTCCTGCTTGGCGCCAAGCTGCCCGGCAGCTTCGTGCCCGACGAGGACCAGGGCTATCTCTTCGCCATGGCGCAGCTTCCGCAGGCCAGCTCGCTCCAGCGCACCGGCGACGTCGCCACGAAGATGGAGAAGATGATTCTCTCGACGCCCGGCGTGGAGAATTGCACCACCGTCGTCGGCCTGAATCTCATCAGTTCCGTGCAGATGACCTACAGCACGTTTTTCTTCATCAGCCTCAAGGATTGGTCGCTGCGCAAAACCCATGCCCTGCAGATTCCCTCGATCCTGCAAAGCCTGAACCGCCAGTTCGCATCCCTCCCTGGTGCGATGGGCTTCGCTTTTCCGCCGCCCGCCATTCCCGGCATCGGCACCGCCGGCGGCATCTCCTTCATCGTCGAGGACCGCTCAGGCGGCACCGTGGAATTTCTCGCCGACAACACCGCGAAATACATCGATGCCCTGTCGAAGCGGCCCGAGTTCACCCGCATCACCACGCAGCTCATTCCCGCCGTGCCGCAGATCGGCGTGACCGTGAACATCGAAAAGGCGCTCAAGCAGGGCGTGCAGGTCAGCGACGTCTACCAGACGCTCCAGGCCTTCCTCGGCGGCGTGATGATCAATTATTTCAACCGCTTCGGCCTCCAGTGGCAGGTCTATCTCGCGGCGGACGGCGACTTCCGCACGAACATCCAGCAGATGGGCCTCTTCTACGTCCGCAACAGCCAGGGAAAATCCGTCCCGCTTTCCGCCGTCGTGGATATCAAACCGCGCAACGGTCCCGAATTCACCATGCGCTACAACATGTATCGCAGCGCCATGCTCAACGTCTCCACCGCTCCCGGCTACAGCAGCGGGCAGGGAATGGCGGCGATGGAGGAAGTCTTCAAGGAAATGATGCCCGCTACCATGGGCTTCGACTACTACGGCATGTCCTATCAGGAAAAACAGGCCTCCGAGGGCGTGCCTCCCGCCGTCATCTTCGGCCTCTCGCTTCTCTTCGTGTTTCTTATCCTCGCGGCTCAATACGAGAGCTGGACCCTGCCCTTCAGCGTGCTTCTCGGCACGCCGATCGCCGTCTTCGGCGCTTACGTCGCGCTCACGCTGCGCCGCCATCAGAACACCTTCTACGAAAACGACGTCTACGCGCAGATCGGCCTCGTCATGCTCATCGGCCTTACCGCGAAGAACGCCATCCTCATCGTCGAGTTCGCGAAGGACGAATACGAGAAAGGCAAATCCGTTGTCGACGCCGCGCTCGCCGGCGCCCGCCTGCGCCTGCGTCCGATTCTCATGACGGCGTTCGCCTTCATCCTCGGCTGCGTTCCTCTGGCCATCGCCACCGGCTCTGGCGCCGTCTCCCGGCGGGTGCTTGGCACCGCAGTCATCGGAGGCATGCTCGCCGCGACCTTCATCGCCATTTTCCTCATTCCCGTGACCTTCTACGTCGTCGAGAAATGGAGCAGCGGCGGCCACGCGAAAGAAACGCCCGAGCCACCTCCGCCCGGCCCCGGGCCGGTGGCATAAAGTCCGGAACGGTCGGCGCGCCTTCCCTATGAATAGGATTCTCCCAAAAGTTCTTTTGGCGTGTGTCGCGATCTCCGCCACGTGCCCGGCGCTTCATGCCGCGGACTTGCCGAACTTCACGAGTCGCGTCGTGACCGATCCGCTGTTGAAGATTCAGACCTCGACCAAACTGCTCCCGGAGAAAGACGATAACAGCATTGGCGGCCGTCGCGACGAGAGCCATAAACCGCCTCTTTACAAGAAGGCGCTGGGAAAGTTCGACGTTTTCATGCTGGAACCATTTTCGCGGACGAAAGGCGCCGAGGTCGATTTTTCGCCGGTGACCTCAAATTCGAAAGGAAAGCTGACCATCTACATCCGCAACCATCCTTACGGCGATTTCGATCTGGAAATCATGAAGGCGGACCAAAAGGTTGCTGAGCAAAGCGTCGGGAAAAATCGCTGGGAATCCTTCGTGATCCCTTACGATCACCAGCCGGTCATTTTGAAGGCGAAAGCGAACGGATGGGCTTACGAATTCGCGTTTTTGAATTACGCTTTCTCGAATTAGCGTGCACCATCTCATCGCTGCTTGGCCGCGCCCTGTGCAGTCGGAAGACTTTGTAGCCGGAGGAAGCTCGCTCGGGATTTTGCGCCGCCGGTGGAGAATGAACGCCGAGTGATTCCACAACAGGTTCGACAATCCGCGCCGCGCCGCGATAATTCCGGGCTGTGAGTTACCGCGTCTTCGCCCGTAAATATCGTCCGCAGACTTTCGACGAAGTGGTCGGGCAGGAGCATATCACGCGCACGCTTCAGAATGCCATCGAGCAGAAGCGTCTCGCGCAGGCCTATCTTTTCGTTGGCCCGCGCGGTATTGGCAAGACCTCGACCGCGCGCATTCTCGCCAAGGCGCTGAACTGCGAGAAAGGCCCGACCGTGAATCCCTGCGGCGTGTGCGACGCGTGCAAGGAAATCGCCGAGGGCAACAGCCTCGACGGGCTCGAGATCTACGGCGCGAGCAACAACTCGGTCGAGCACGTGCGCGAGCTGCGCGAAAACGCCGCCTACGCTCCGGCCCGCGGGCCTTATAAAATCTATCTCGTGGACGAGGTCCACATGCTCAGCACCGCGGCATTCAACGCGCTGCTCAAGACGCTCGAGGAGCCGCCGCCGCACGTGAAATTTATTTTCGCGACGACCGAGGCGCAGAAAGTGCCGGCCACGATCACCAGCCGCTGTCAGCGGTTCGACCTGCGCCGCATTCCGGACGAGCTCATTGCGAAGCATCTCCAATATATCGCGACGAATGAAAAAGTCGCGCTGGCGGACGATGCCGCCGACGCCGTGGCGAAAGGTGCGGATGGCGGCTTGCGCGACGCCGAGTCGATGCTCGACCAGCTCGTGGCTTTCTGCGGCGAGAAAATCACCGCGGAAGATGTGCAGACGGTTTTCGGATTCACGGCGCGGGAGACCGTGCAGGCGCTGAACGATTTTATCTTCGCGCAGGATGCCGGCGGCGCGCTCGCATTGGTCGCGGAGCAAGCCGCGGCGGGCAAGGATTTGTCACGGCTGATCTCCGACGTGATCGTGCTGCTGCGCGATCAGCTCGTCGCCTCGGTGCAGGCAAAAACCTCACCGGTGCCGCACGAAAAACTGCTCGCGCTGCTCGACCATTTCGCCGAGGCGGAGAGCCGCCTGCGCTGGGCGAGCGACAAGCGGCTGTATTTCGATGTCGCGGTCATCAAGGCCGTGCATTTGCTGGGCGAGACGAGTCTGGGCGATGTGATCGACACGCTCGCGGCGATCGGTGGCGGCGAGTCTCCGCCGCCCGCGAGGCCGGTTGCGAAAATCGCCACGGCTCCGCTGCCGATGCAAAGAGCCGCGCCCGCGCCTGCTTCGAAAACGGAGCCTGCGCCGCGCCAGGTCGAGCGCGTGCCAGAAGTAAAAACGGTGATCGCTGAAGAACCGCCCAAGGAGGCCGCACCCGAACCGCCGGTGGTGCTCGAAGGAATCGACGGCGTCTGGCGTGAGGTCACGGCGGTGCTCACGGGAGAATCGCCGATCCGTTTCGGATGGCTGGAACGCGGTGTGTGCGCGGGCTTCGTCGAGGGACGTTTTCGCGTGCGTTTTCCCGCTGCCGATCACGAGCACGCCGATTCGCTTTTTTGGGAAGATGTGCTCCGGCGCACGGAAGCGGCCTTGACGGCCAAACTCGGCGCGAAGGCGGAGCTGCTCTGCGAGTTTTCGATGGAGCCGGCCGAGCCGGAAAGCGAGCCCGTGCCATTGGAGCCGGAGGCCGTGCCCGAGCCGGTGCAAACGCCGGTTGACCCGATGGCGGACTTCAAGAACGATCCGCTCATCCGCAAGGCCATGGAAATTTTCAAAGCAGAAATCGAAGCCATATGAATATCGCAAAAATGCTCAAGCAGGCCCAGCAGATGCAGGCCAAACTCGCGGAAACCCAGGCGGAACTTGCCGACAAAATCGTCGAGGCCAGCGTCGGCGGCGGCAAGGTAAAGGTCGTGGCGAATGGCGCCGGCGACGTCGTTTCCATCAAGATCGATCCCCAGGTGGTCGATCCGCAGGATGTCGAAATGCTCGAAGACCTCGTGCTCAGCGGCGTGCAGCAGGCCATCGAAGACGCCAAGAAAATGGCCGGCGCCGAGATGGGCAAGCTGACGGCGGGAATGAATATCCCCGGGATGCCGTTCTAGTTGGCTTTTTGCGTTCCGAAGTAATCGGGCGGCGCTTCGAAGCGCTTGATCACCTTGCCTTGCGTGGTGAAGGAGATGCCTTGGCTCGAAGAGAGGTTGACCATAAGCGCCTCGACGAGCGGGGAAATCGCCGGCGTTTCCGAGCTCCATTCCACGATGAAATTCGCGCCGGCGCCTCCGGTGGTGTCGGATTTTTCGATCACGACGGTGCGGGTCTCGAATGGCGCGAGCACGACCGGTTTCTCCAGATAATCGCGGATTAGTTTTCCCGCGGTATTATGGTGGGCGACCTTGTTGAGGCTGATCGGGTGTTCCGGATCGACGTTGTGAATCGACAGGATCGCGGCAAGATCGATGGTGCGTCGGCTGTCGTGGAGAAAAATGTTCGAATAAATCGGCACGTAGATCATTTGTCCCAGGCTTGTTGCCACGGCGGGCTCGGTCGGAGCGGTGGCGGGTTCGGCATCCGTAGGGACTGGAGCGGGAGTCTCCTGGGCAAGGGAAGTGCCGCAGGTAAAAATGAAGGAAAGGAGCGGGATCGAGAGATAACAGGCAAGCAAACGGGGCATGAATAATGGTGATTAAGGCGGCGATGATGCCACGACCGCGGGACGATTGTCGGCTTTATAATCGAGAAAATTTCGCCAGCCGCCGTAGGCGCTGATCGGTACCGCGCCGCGAGTGGCGTATTCTTCGCAGAGGAAGCCTTTTACGCGCCGGCCGTCCCGCAGGCGGACATTGCCGATGGCCATGGGCGGTGGCACGGCGGCGACGAAACTGCCGAATGCGCGTTCGCTGAGCGACCAGATCTCGGTCTCGATCGAGACGCCGCGATTTTCTCCCATGCAGACGAGCCCGGGCCGCGGGGGATTGAATCCCGCGAGATCGAAAAGCGCATAGTCGGACGAGGTCTCGATGGTCTCGATGTAAATGGCGCCGCGATCGATGAGCTGGTGATTGAGCGGGAGGCCGGTGAGATGGGCGCCGACGACGGCGAGCTCGATGCGGCCGCCGGCGCGCTCCAGAGTCTTGCGCTGGCGGCGCTCGGCGGGGGACTGCAGCTGGCCGAGAAACTGGCGCGCGATGAGGCAGAGCTCGAAATCGGCAAAGGCCGGTGCGATGAAAGTGACGCCGAGCGGCAGTCCGTCCGGCCGGAAACCAGCCGGCACGGCGAGTGCGGAGAGGTCGAGCAGGTTCACGAAATTCGTGTAGAGGCCGAGATTCGAATTCAGGCGCACGGGATCCTGCTGGACTTCGTCGATGCGATAAATGGTGGGCGTGGTGGGCAGGAGCAGGAAATCGATGCCGTTCCACAAGGGCGCGACTTGCTGGCGGATCGCTTCGAGTTTGTAGATCGCGGAAAAGGCGGCGGCGGCGGAAATTTCCGCCCCCGATTGAATGATGCCGGCGACGGTCGGATCGCATTCGTTCTTATGCCCGTCGATGAATTTGCCGACGGCGGCATAGCGTTCGGCGACCCAGGGGCCGCCGTAGAGCAGATTGGCCGCGTCGCGAAAAGGGGAGAGATCGATGGAGGCAGGGAGGCCGCCCAGATCGACGAGGCGGCTCACCGCGCCGGCGTAGAGTTCGGCGGCGGCATCGTCGCCACAAAAGTCGAGCTGATCGGGCAGCGGAACACCGAAATGGAAGGGGCGCGAAAAGACGGGACGATCGGTGAAGGGGCGCGAATAGGGATCGGTGTGATCTTCCCTTGCGAGCAAGTCGAGAATGCGTTCGGAGTCTTCGATATTGTGCGCAAAAATGCTCACGCAATCCAACGAGCGGCAGGCCGGGATCACGCCGCTCGTGCTGATGACGCCGCGCGTGGGCTTGAGGCCGACGAGATTATTGAAAGCTGCCGGCACGCGGCCGGACCCCGCGGTATCGGTGCCGAGGGAAAAACTGGCGAGCCCGGCGGCGACGGCGACGGCGCTCCCGCTGCTCGAGCCTCCGGAAATGAAATCGGGATGGAAAATACTGGCGCAAGCACCGTGCGGAGTGCGGGTGCCGACGAGGCCCGTGGCGAATTGATCCATGTTCGTCTTGCCGAGAACGATGGCTCCGGCTTCTTCAAGGATGCGGACGGCTGCGGCGGACTCCGCGGGCGTGAAGGCAAATCCCGGACAGGCAGCGGTTGTCGGCAGGCCGGCGACATCGATATTGTCCTTGATGGCGCAAGGGATGCCGGCCAGCGGGAGATCGAGGTGATCGGCGACGGATTCGGCCAACGCGATCGCCTCGGATTCTGGCCGGAGGTGAATCCAAACGTGGTCGTCGCCACGCTCACGAATTCGTCGATAGATTTCCCGGATCACCTCGGGGGGAGTAAAATCTCCCGATCGATAGCCAGAACGCAGCAGTGAGATTTCGAGCGTGAGTTTACGAAGGTCAATCATTCCGTTATTACTAAAATGGAAATTAGTAATAACGATTTAAGCAGGCACCGTGCCGAATTTCTGCCTGATCGCGGTTGGCGCGTGGATTTTGCCTTCCGCGCCTTCCCGGCGAGGCTCGAGCAGCGGCTGCGAATCTTTTCGAGCTCGTCGTCCTCGAGTTCCTTGGGATCGGGCAGGGCATTGTCCGCTTTTGCGAGCACGTTCATCGAGCTTGATGTGAATGGCTTCCGAGTCGCGGTTTTGCGTGTTTTGAAGTGTCCACTATGGATATTCGCGCTTTGGCCGTGCAGCGGATGTCGCAAAGAATCCCAAGTGCTCCAAAGCCATCGAAGGCCGGGTGCGGCCGGGCTCAATACCTGGCTTCCCAAAATCAAGGCTGATAGACGCGCTTGAGCCGGAAGAATCGACTGACGTCCTGGGAAACGGGCAGCGCGGAGCGGTAGGAAAGCGTGAGGGTGCCGTCGCTATTCTCAGTCTGTCCGAGCGGGACGAGCGAGGTATTCGCCCAAGTCGCAAGATTGGTCGAACTTTGGGCGGTCAATACGGCGTCTTCGGCGGCGGGAAAATAGCGGAAACGGATCACGGCGTAGTTCGCAAGGCCGGTGCCGGGGTTCAGTGGCTCGATCGTCACGGCCGGGAAAGCGGTGAGATCCGCGCTCTTCGGATCCGTGCCGCGAGAATATTCGAGAAGATTGTCGATTCCATCGAAGTCGGGATCGGCGTCGGGGCTCGAAATCGCATCATCGGCCGCCTCCGGACCAGAGAAGTTCGCGGCTCGCCATGTGGTGTAAATGATCCGATCGTCCGTGTTCGGAGAACCTGTCGAGACACTGGCCCGCCAATTCGCAGGATCGGCAACGTTTGGATTCGTCTTCGGATGCATGAGCACGAGCGCGGGCCCGGAGCCGTCGGCCCGGACGGGCCAGGGAGCTTTATCGGTGAAGGTGACGTCGGAAATGGTGTCCTTGTTGGCGTCGACGAGTTTGATTTGCTCACCGCTATTCGAAAGGCCGGTGCTGTTGAGGAAAACTCCGGCGACAGGCAGCCCGGTGCCGTAACGATATTCGAAAGCGGCGAGGTTTCGCACGATGAGCACACGCTCGCCAGGTGCGATCAGCCGGATGGGCGACGAGGCGAGGAAGGTGAAATCGACGCCCGCGCTAAAATTCACGCCGAGAAGGTCGACGTATTTCGTGCCGATGTTCATCAATTCGATAAATTCAAAATCGGTGTCGGTATAGCCCAGGGCGGCTTCGGCACTCGTGGGTTTTGGATGGTATTGGATTTTCGAGATGATCAAGTTCCCGGCGGCGGCGGCTTCGGAATCAACGAGGAACAAGGCATCGTTCACCGCGGACCAGGTCGAGCCGTTGAGCACCCGGGTCTTCACGCGTTTCGGGGTGCCGAGCTGGAAGGGAGCGGTGTAGATCTGGGCGGTGGAGCCCGGGCTATTCGTCCAGGCGGTGCGCGGATCCGAGCCATCTGTCGTGTAATAAATGGTGCCGCCGCCGCCGAGTGTATTGTTGGTCAAACGGAGCTCGAACGAAGCGGGCACGGGGCCGCCCTGCTGGACCACTCCCGTGGAGTCGTCCACGAAATCCGGAGTCGCGACCGGGGTGGGTCCGCTGTTGAGCGGATACATGTTTTGAGCCTGGAAATTGGCGATCATGTTCGTCCAGCGCCCGGGAATGATGGTGTTCAGGATTCGGTTGCGCTCATTGAGAAAATTGGTGCGCGTGTAGGGGGATGTTTGGCGGTTGTCGCCCCATCGTGCGGACTCGCCCCGGATGGCGTCGTCGATTTGATCGAAGCGTTTGATGAATGCGGCCTGCACGCCCGAAGGGGAGAGAATGCCGCCGTTGAACATGTATTTCTGAATCGCGTCGGCGAAGGTGAGGCGGTATTCGGCATTGACCATGAGCAAGTGATGGATGGTCTCCGGGCTGCCCTGGCTGTTGCTTCCCGCGGCCGCGTCGGCGTCGTAATCGACCGAGCTGTAGCTGGAGGTCTCGAAGACGTGCTCGGCGTCCCAGGAATGGAAACGCCACTTGGCATTCGCGTCGGCCCGGTTGTAGGACGCGTATAAATTGTGATGGGACCAATCCGAATTTCCCGCGACGAAATTCAGGATCATATAGCTGATGAAGTCGGCCTGATCGAGCTTCGTCCAAACGGCTTCGTAGGCCGTCCGCTGCGTGAGGTCGGGTGAAGGATTGGGTGCGGTGAACCCGTTGCCCACGAGGTCGAGTAAGGCTTCGTAGTTGGCCTTCGTCGTGGAATTGGCCGCGGTGATCGGCAATGTCGGGTCGACCCAGGAGCCCGCGACGAGAGTATTGATGTCGTGCTTGAAGACGTCCCAATCGTCCGAGTTTCCGCCCAGATAAGCCTCGTCGAAATGATCGTCCGTCTGCTCGTGGAGATTATACATGCCCCAATACATGCCATTCACGAAAAGATGCACCGGGCGTCCGTGGAACGAATGGCCGCCGAGACTGTTTTGCAGGTCCGCCATCACCAGATCACGCATGTAATCGGCGCGCGTCCGCTGGGTCGCGTCGGGATGCACCCAGGTATTGTTGCTCTGCGCGTCGAGAATGAGTTTGTGCTGCTTCGTGGTCGCCGAGTCGCCGTAGACATCGTATTTCACGTCGTCCACCGGATTGAAGTTCATCGAGAGTTTGTATTGCTTCCAGCGTGTGTCGCTCGTGCCTCCGAAAATATGTACACTGCCATCGGTCTGGAAACCTTTCACCGCATTTGGCGTGGTGGTGCTGCCGGTGGGGTTGATGAACTCGAATGACGACGCACGATCCACACCCTCCGCGGGGACGTTGGCTTCGGGGCCGACGTAGATACCCCCGTCTTTACTGGTGCTCGTTGTGCTCGGTCCGAACATGCCTTTCCACGGCACCACGAGCGAGACGGTGGGAACGGCCTTGAGATGGTCGTAGGTGAACCGATTCGCGTCGGCGGCTGAGGAACCGGTGATTTTCGGGTCGACCGCCCAATCTTCGCCTTTCGGGCTCATCAAACTGTTGCCCACGCGCCCCCAGGGCGAGGTGGTGAGCGTGCCCATCGTGGGAAGGGGGCCGACTTGAACAAGCACGCGACTCCAAAAAATATAGCTCTGCGTCACGATAGCCGACGCTCCGAGTCCTGTCTTGAAAGTTCTCGCGCGCACGATTGTGGAGTCAGCGATCGTTAGCGATCCGGCCGGCAGATTCGGACTCACGGAGGTGATCTGCGTTCCGTTGGTTAGGGTCGGTTCGCTGCCGTTGAGCGTATAGACGATCGTCGCGCCCGGAGTCGCGGAGGTGAGATTGGTCGTGAAAGAGGTGTCGTAATAACCGCGCTCGATGCTGAAAACCGGTGGTTTGCAGAAACTCGTAAACGCGCTGGCGGTGGTGTTTGACGCTCCCGGAGTGCTGGGCGTCAAAAAGGCATAGGCGGGATTGGTCACGGAGCCGACCCAGCCGTAGGAGGAGAGGATGGCCTGACTGGGATAAGGAACTGCAGCCGTGCCGATCTGGATCACGATCGTGCCGTCCGGCTTGCTCAGGATCAGCTCGCCCGTGGTGCCGAGTTTGAAGTTCGTATGCAGCTGCGTTCCGGCCACGGCGCGATTTTTTCCGGACGCGTAAACGAGCAGGTAGCTATTGGCCGCCACGGTTACGGAAGGAAACACCCACATGTTCGGCACGGCTTCGTCGTCGCTCAGGCGCCAGCCCTGCAGATTCACCGCCGTGGCATCGGGATTGTAGATCTCGATCCAATCGGGAGTATCGCCGTCCATGTCGATGGGCGCATTGCTCCAGATTTCCGCCCCCGCATGCTCGCTGACGAACTCATTGATCCGGACAGTCGCCTGCGCGCTCACGGCCAGAAACATGACGGCCAGCAAGACTACGACACTCCGAAAAAGGCTCGGAGCTGATGCGGGGGGAGCGCTCAACATCCTCACCTGTCACCTAATACAACGGAGCGTTCAAGAACTTTTCCATCCCGAGACCTCCGACAGATCCCGAATTCATCCGGCGATGTGGGAATTGCCCTGACACGAGTCTGCGCGTAGATTCGCCGCGGATGAGAACTGCCCGTTGGATTGCCGCCGTATGGATGATGACGGTGCTTTCGAGTCACGCCCAGGTTTATCAGGGGCAAACACTCGTCGAGCCGCGTCTCATTGCCGACAAGACCGCCATCGTGCCCGGGAAGCCTTTCCGTGTCGCCCTCGTGCTCAAAATGGCCCCCGGCTGGCATACCTACTGGCAATATGCGGGAGATGCCGGCATCCCGACGGAAATCAAATGGAGTCTGCCCTCCGGCTTTGGCGTCGGCCCGATCGAGTGGCCTTTGCCCGAGATCAATTTGCAACGCGAGGCCGATATCCTGACCTACACTTACGGCGGCGAAGTCATGCTCATGCAGACGATCCAGCCGCCGGCGAATCTCAAACCCGGCGCATCCGTCGAGCTCAAGGCGGATGTTTCGTGGCTGGTGTGCGAGGAGATCTGCATCCCCGGCAAGGCTGTCGGGCTGGCTCTCACGCTGCCGATCGCGGCGAACGCGCAACCGGCGCACGCCGCGGAATTTCAACGCTGGACGCCTCGCGTGCCCTCGGTCGATCCGCCTCCGTTTTCGATCGCGTGGAGCCGGAGCGGAAATCAGCTCACGGCCAAAGTCTCGCCGCCCGCCGGCACGACGGCGCTGGATTTTTTTCCGCTGCCGCCGGCGGAAGAGCAAATCGGCCACCCCTCGGTGAGCGGTTCCGCCACGGAAGGCTTTACGATCCGCATCGAGGCGAAGAGCGATCTGCGCGGTGTCGTGGCCCTCAAGAACGTCGACAGAGAGCAAGCCTGGGCAGTCGCGGCGGCGCCCTCCGCGCCCGCGCCGCCGGCCTCGGCCCATCCCTCGCTGCTGGCGGCGCTGCTCGCCGGGCTGCTCGGTGGCTTGATCTTGAATCTCATGCCGTGCGTGCTGCCTGTGATCTCGCTCAAGATTTTTGGCTTCGTTCAGCAGGCGGGCCAAAGCCGCCGCCGCATCGCGCTGCATGGATTCGCCTTCGCGGCCGGCGTCTTCGTGTGGTTCCTGGGACTGGGATTTCTCGTCATCGCGCTCAAGTCCAGCGGCGCGCAGGCGACCTGGGCGGCGCAGTTCCAGAATCCCTGGTTCATTCTCGGAACCGCGACCATTGTCTTCATCTTCGCGTTGAATTTGTTCGGCGTCTTCGAGCTGACCTTGCCGGGCCGCGCGACCAATGCCCTGGGCGAAGCCGGCGGTAGGGAGGGTCTGGGCGGCTCGTTTTTCCAAGGCATGTTTGCGACGTTGCTCGCCACGCCCTGCACGGGGCCTTTCCTGGGCACGACGCTTTATTTTGCCTTCGTGCAACCGGCGCCGATCACGCTGCTGATCTTCGGAAGCATCGCCGCCGGCATGGCGCTGCCCTATCTGCTGCTCTCGCTGCAGCCCGGCTGGGTGCGCTTTCTTCCGAAGCCCGGCGTCTGGATGGAGCGGCTCAAGCAGTTCATGGGTTTCCCGCTCCTCGCCACGCTGCTGTGGCTGCTTTACATCATCGGCGGGCAGCGCGGCGCGACCGCGATCATCTGGGTCGCGGCCTTTCTGCTCCTGCTCGGCATCGCCTTGTGGCTCTACGGACTCGCCGCCTCGCCGACCGTGAAGCCGGTCAAGCGCGTCCTGGGGCAGCTTCTCGCCGCGGGCCTTGTGATTTTTGGCGCGCAGTTTTTCCTGCTCGATCTTTTTGCGCATGAACAAGCGCCCGGCGCGGTGCCGATCAAATCCGGCGGCATCGAGTGGATTCCCTACTCCGAGGCCGAGGTCAAAAAACTCCGGGCGGAGGGGAAGCCGGTCTTCGTCGATTTCACGGCGGATTGGTGCCTGTCCTGCAAATTCAACGAACGCACCGCGATCGACACGGCGGCGGTGCGGGCGAAATTTTCGGAACTCGGCATCGTGCCGGTGAAAGCCGATTGGACGAATGCGAATCCCGAGATCACCGCCGCGCTGCAACGATTCGGTCGCGTCGGTGTTCCTTTCTACGTGCTCTATCCCGCCGGCAAATCCGACGCTCCCATCACGCTGCCCGAGCTGCTCACCGAGTCGCTCGTGCTCGATGCGCTCTCGAAAGCACGGTAATGGAATAAACCCCCGCCTCCACACTCCCACCTCAAAATCATGAAAATCACGCTCCTCGCATTTACGCTCCTCGCCACCGCCTTCGCTCACGCGGCGGTGGAAGTCGGCCAGCCCGCCCCGAATTTCACCCTCAAGGACGAGGCCGGAAAAGAACGGTCGCTGGCGGAGTTCAAAGGCAGCACGGTCGTGCTCGAGTGGTTCAACTACGGCTGCCCCTTCGTGCATAAACACTACGACTCCGGCTCGATGCAGAAGCTGCAGAAAGCCGCGAAGGACGACCACGTCGTCTGGCTCTCCATCGTTTCCTCCGCGCCCGGAAAAGAGGGGCACCTCACCACCGCCGAGGCTGCCACGAAAAAGGCCGAGCTGACCATGCACTCCACGGCGCTCCTGCTCGATGAAGACGGCAAAGTGGGCCGTCTTTACGATGCGAAGACCACGCCGGACATGTTCGTGATCAACGGCGCCGGCGTGTTGGTCTACAAAGGCGCGATCGACAACCGGCCCACGCCCGACCCGGCCTCCCTCGAAGGCGCGACCGCCTATGTGAGCAACGCTCTGGCGGCGCTGAAAATCGGAGAGCCGGTCAACCCCTCGGTCACGAAGCCCTACGGCTGCTCCGTGAAATACTAGCCGGCGGCGCACGGGGCTTGTGCCGCGCGGGTTTTTGCGGCTAAGACTCAGCGCGCCCATGTCAAAGACCCTCATTCGCCTCGACGAGCTTGACCAGGCCGCCTCGCTCGACGAGCAGGACTATCGCGGCAAGCTGAAGAAATATCAGCTCAAGCTCCTCAATCAGCAGCTCATCCTGCGCGAGTCGAAACGCTCGATCGTCGTCGTCGTCGAGGGACCGGATGCCGCCGGAAAAGGAGGCGCGATCAAGCGTCTCGTCGGGCGGCTCGATCCGCGGCTCGTGCGCGTCTATTCGATCGTCAAGCCCACGCCCGAGGAGCATCGCCACCACTATCTCTGGCGTTTTTGGAACAAGCTGCCCGGGGCGGGCGAAATCGGCGTCTTCGACCGGTCGTGGTATGGCCGCGTGCTCGTCGAGCGCGTCGAGCATTTCGCCACCGATCGCGAGTGGCAGCGCGCCTATGGCGAGATCAACGAATTCGAGCGCCAGCTGATCGATGACGGGACGATCGTCGTGAAGCTCTACTTCCACATCACGAAAGACGAGCAGCTCGCCCGCTTTCGTCTGCGCGAGGCCGATCCCTACAAGCACTGGAAGATCACCGACGAAGACTGGCGCAACCGCAAGAAGTGGAATCTCCACAACGAGGCCGCCGAGGACATGTTCGAAAAGACCTCCACCGATCGCGCGCCGTGGACGGTGATTCCGGGCAATTTCAAGTGGTTCGCCCGCGTGCGCGCGGTGAAGACCGTGCTCGACGCGGTCGAGAGGGCGCTCGGGTCGAAGGGCTGAGCCGCCCCGGACGCCGTCGAAGTTGGCCGCCACCCAGCCTGCGGAGCGACTGGCACTTCTGCGCCTAAGGCCGGGGCACGTCCTTCGGCACCGGAGCGGGCGGCGGCGGGATCGGGTGATCGCTGCGCACGCGCGGCAATTCCTGAACGGCTTCATCCTGTGGGAGCAGCTCCTTGGCCAGGCCGAGCAGCACGTCGCGGGTGGCCTGCGTGATGTGGTGCGTGCTCGCGATCCCGACGGCTCCCGGGGGAACGAGCGCGATTTTGTCGCAGGAAAAACAGACCAGCAAATCGACGGCGTCGGCGCCGCTGCCGAATCGATAAGCGACCCCGGGGCGCAGGCGCTCCTCGTTTTGCGTGGTGTCGCAGGCGGCGGGGTTTTTCATCGTTTCCGCGAGCCGGCCCGCCTGCGCGGCGGAAAGGGGGACGGGCTGGCCGATCACCTCGTAGCCGGCGATGAAATTGAGGCCCGCCAGCCGCTGGTTCGGCGGCGTGTCGCTCGGCATGGTGCGCAGGATCGTCGTGGGGAGGCGCTGGCCGATGAGGCCGGCGGCGGATTCGACCGGTGGGCCGGCGCGCAGCGAGACGCTGAAGCTCAGTAAAATGGCGAAAAGGACGGGAGGGAGAAATTTCATTTGCTGAGCTCGAGCATGCGACGGATCGGGCGTTCCGCACGGACGCGAATGTCTTCGGGGATGAGAATCTGCGGCTCGAGCTTCAGCAGGCAATCGTGGAGTTTTTCGAGCGTGTTCATTTTCATGTAACGGCAGTCCGCGCAGGCGCAGGCGTCGGTCGGGCCGGGGATGAAAGTCTTCCCGGGAATCTCGCGGCGCAGGCGGTGGAGCATGCCGCTCTCGGTGACGATGATGAACGAGTCGACCGGCGTGTCGCGGCAGTAGCCGATCATTTTCTCGGTCGAACAAACCTCGTCGGCGAGCATCCGCACGGCGTAGGTGCACTCGGGATGAGCGACGACCTGCGCGTCGGGATATTGCTCGCGAATCCTGGCGATGCTGTGGCGCGTAAACTCGACGTGCACGTAGCAATTGCCTCGCCAGAGATCCATTTTGCGGCCGGTCTTTTCCATCACCCAGGAGCCGAGATTCTGGTCGGGGACGAAGAGGATGTTCCGGTCTTTCGGAGCGGCCTCGACGATGCGAATCGCGTTTCCGCTGGTGACGATGACATCGGAGAGCGCCTTCACGCCCGCGCTGCAGTTGATGTAGGCGATGACGTAGTAATTTTTCGCGGCGTTCTCGCGCAGGAAGGCCTCGAGCTGCCCGGGCGGGCAGGAGTCCGAGAGCGAGCAGCCGGCATCCATGTCGGGAATGACGACGGTCTTCGCGGGATTCACGATTTTCGCGGTCTCGCCCATGAAATGAACGCCGCAAAAGGCGATCACGTCGGCTTCGGTATCCGCGGCGTGGTAGCTGAGGCCGAGTGAATCGCCGACGAAATCGGCCAGCTCCTGAATCTCGCGGGACTGGTAATTATGCGCGAGGATCACGGCATTGCGCTCTTTTTTCAGCGCGAGGATTTCTTCGACGAGATCGGTGGCGACCATAAGGCAATGTGGAATGCGAAATTCGGAATGCGAAATTAATTTCCCATTTCGAATTTCGAATTTCGAATTTTCGCAACGGCTTCCTCGAGCGTCGCGAGATTCGAGATCGAGAGGACGGGCGTGCCCTTGCGAATGCGGCCGACGAGTCCGGCGAGCACGCCGCCAGGCCCGAGCTCGACGAGGAGATCGCAATGCTCGTGGTCGAGCAGATATTCGACGCTCTCGGTCCAGCGCACGCTGCCGGTGACTTGGTCGGCCAGCGCGCGGCGGATTTTCTGAGGCGCGGTGACGGAAATGGCATCGACATTGCAGACGACCGGCACGCCCGGCTCGGTCATCACGGTTTCCTCGAGCGCAGCCTTCAACCGCTGGTAAGCGGACTCCATCAAGCGCGAATGGAAGGCGCCGGCGACGGTGAGTTCGATCGCCTTGCGCGCGCCGTAGTCCTTCGCGAGCGAGACGGCGAGTGCGACTTTCGAGGCTTCGCCCGAGACGACGACCTGGCCGGGGCAATTCAAATTCGCGATGTCCACGTCGGCCGCGGCGGCGAGATCGCGGATGGAGTTTTCGTCCGCGCCGATGACTGCCGCCATGCCGCCCTGCGTCTCGTCGCAGGCGTCCTGCATGGCGCGCGCGCGTTTGTCCACGAGCGCAAGGCCGGTCGCGAAATCGAAGGTGCCCGCCGCGGCGTGCGCGGTGAATTCGCCCAGCGACAAACCCGCCGCCGCCGCGAAAGTGAAACCCGGCAGCCGCTCGCGGAGAGCGGCGAGACAGGCGAGTCCGTGGACGTAGAGCGCGGGCTGGCAGACGGCGGTCTTGGTCAATTCCTCGACCGGGCCTTCGAAGGCAATCTGGCTGAGCGAATACCCAAGCAGGGCGTCGGCTTGTTGGAAAATGGCGGCGGCGGCCGGCGAGGCGGCGGCGAGATCCTTGCCCATGCCGACGGATTGCGCGCCCTGGCCGGCGAAGAGAAGTGCGATTTTGTGACTCATAGGTATCTGGAAAAGGCGATGATCCTACCGGCCTTTTCCGCGGCGCGCACCAGCAAAGAACGCGCCTCGCGCATCGACTGCTCCTGCGACATCGGGCCGTTCGCCAGGGCGAAGCACGCGTCGAAATAGTCGTCGAGGTGATTCTCGCCGCGCACCGCGCCGGCGAAAGCAATCACCGGCTTGCCCAGCTTTCGCGCGCGCACCGCGATCCCGCCCGGCCCTTTGCCATCCAGCGTCTGCGGGTCGATCAAACCCTCGCCCGTGACCACGATATCGACGCTGGCGATGAGGCGGTCGAGATCCATCATGTCCGCAAAAGTGTCGAAGCCGGACCGGATCGTGGCCTGGGCAAACGAAAGCAGGCCGAAGCCCAAGCCGCCGGCCGCTCCGGCGCCCGGCGTGTCGCGGAAATTGCAGTGCAGCTCGCTCGTCACGACGTCCGCAAAGTGAGCGAGATTTTTCTCCATCATCTCCACGACCCCGGGCGACGCGCCTTTTTGCGGGCCGTAAACGTGACTCGCGCCTCGAGAACCGAGAAGCGAATTGCGCACGTCGGAGATCGCGACGATCTCGGGAGAGAACAAACGCGGCGATTTTGCGATGCGCGCGATGCGGGGGAAATTCTCCGGAACCGGCTCCACTTTCGCGCCCCGCTCGTCGAGAAACTCGTGGCCCAGTGCGGAAGCGACGCCTGCGCCTGCGTCGTTCGTTGCACTGCCGCCGAGCCCGACAATGATCTTCCGCGCGCCGCGCCGAGCGGCATCGATAATGAGCGTGCCGGTGCCGAATGTCGTCGCCCGCAGGGGATCGCGCTCGTCCGCCTGCAAACGCCACAGCCCGCTCGCCGCGCTCATCTCGATCACGGCTTGTCGCATGCTGGGCGTCCACGCATAGGTGGCGCGCACCGGACGGCCCAGGGGGTCGGTCGTTTCGCATTCGACCATCTGGCCGCCGAAGGCCTGGATGAAAAGCGAGGCCGTGCCTTCACCGCCGTCGGCCAGTGGAAGCTTGTGCAGCCGCGCTTCGGGCAAAGCCCGCTCGAGGCCCATACAAATCGCCTCGACGGCCTGCATGGCGCTCAAAGAGCCTTTGAATTTATCCGGTGCAACGAGGATGCGCACGCTGGATAGCGGTTTGGTGGCAGGCATTGGTGAATCCTGATTTCGAGATCGGACTTAGCATTGGCGAGCTCGGGGATCAAGCTGCACAGCGGGAGAATCTTTGCGCGGGCGTAACTGAGGTCAATTTTGGCCTTCTTTCTTCGATCTGAAGCCAGCCAAGTAAATCCATAGAGAAGCTGCAAATAACAAAATATCTCTTCCCAGTGAAATCCATGTGCTGGTTGGAGAAGGGTTCCCGCTTCCAAAGCAACCGCAGTCGATCTGCAGTCCGCGAGCCAAACCTTGGGCCAGAGCGACTGCAAAAACCGCGGTCAATATGAGGACGGTCAGGTTTGCCGTGAGATGACGCCAGCCGAGGGCCATCATGAGCCCGGCCAGGATTTCAGTCGGCGGGAGTCCCGTCGCCAAAACGTTGATTGTGCTGTCAGGAAGGATCTGAAACGACGCGATATTGTCCGCGAATTGGCCGGGATCTATCAATTTCGTGCCCCCCGCATAGACGAATACAGCACCGATTAACATGCGCGGGACGACAAGCACCCACCGATTGAACAGGAAATCTTTCATTGCTTTGACTCCTCCGGCAGACCGTTTTCCTGCCATTCCGACCAGCCACCAGCGAAAATCGCGACATTTGAATAGCCGAGTTCCTGGAGTGACTTTTGGACCAGAGTCGAATATGCGCAGTGTGCATTTGAGCAATATACGATCAAAGGTTGGGCTCGATCCCGTTCGAGCTCGGTTTGATACCTCTTGTAAGCATTCTCAAAGTCCGCAAGCGGCAGGCTGAAGGCGCCGGGAATATGCCCGAAGCGATAAAGACGTCCTGATCGCGCATCGAATACCAACCCGCGTTTTTCCTTAATGAACTGCTGAAGTTGTTCCAACGTTACCCTTTGCGGAAGCAAGATATCGCTTGTGGCCTTCGGCTGTTGTTTGGGTGCAGCTAAATGTGCGACCGCTTTCTCCAGTCGCAATTCCTTCGATTCATAAACCAGCGGAAGTGGCTTATCGCGCAGTTGATTGACCGTGAAACCAACACCAAAGCCGGCCGTCGCTAGAATAAGTGTCTGAAACGAGTGCTTTGCTACGTTTTTCCATAGGGATCGAAAGTTAACGACTCGATTCAGTTTCTTACGGGAAGAATCTCGGACTAATGGCAGGTGATCCGCTAATTCTTCCAAAATTGGCACAGGTAAAAACCGCCTTCCCGCCTAGTGAACAAATGTTCTAAACATGCAAGACCTGTTCGGTTCAGCACGAAAACTTTGACCGCCGTCATCACTATAAGCCTCTCCGCCACCCGGATAAGGCGCCAAATCACTATATTCCATGCCATAGCAGCCGCTGGAAGCGGCTGACTTAATCACCATGGCGTAGCGGATACCCGCTTTTACCGCGATTTCTGGACGGACGGTCATGAACTTTGGCGACCAACCGATGGAATCTGGCAATACCAATATCGAACTCAGTGCGCTCCCGGCAGGCTGATAGTCCGCGTTGGCCTGATAAATTTCAACCGTCAGACCTGCATTCGGATAACCGGTTTTGAAGGTGCAAAAGTTGACGGCACTTAAAGTGCCGCTACGGGTGGCGACGAATGACTGTGATCGTTGAATCTTTCCCCCGATATCACAATGACTCTTAAAACCGCTGGTGCCCGAAGTATTATCCAGATCAACGGGCGGGGGGATCGGGGTCAGATCAGGCCTTACGGCGACGCTTACCTTATCTTGGCACTCTATAGGCTTAATAGATCCGTCAGCTGCGAAACTTAGTGGCGCCCAGTAAAAATTCGCCAGGGCTTCGTTCTTTGCGGCGTTATTCCACAAATCGCTTCCGTAGAGAAAAATGACATCCGAATTCAGCTTTATGGTTGAAACAAAGGAAGGTTGGCCGCCACATGAATCGCTGCTGATATTGATACCGGGAGACCAAGGTCCTAGCGGAGATTTGGCGGTGCGATAAGATGTTCCGGTGCCCCCGCAATAACCACAATTTGGGTCTGAATACAAAACATAGTATATGCCATTGCGCTTCATCATCGCCGGCGCCTCGGTGCGTCCTTGAGTTACTTTAGAGACAGCGCCGGAGCCGGAGGTATAATCGGCATTCAGCTTTTCAATCATGATCGCTCCGCCCCCCGCTCTCCAATCGGTGAAGGCCAGATAGGCAATTCCGTCATCATCTACAAACAGGTCGTGGTCGCCGTGATTCAATCCCGCAACCGGCGCGTCTTTATTGATTCGAAGCCTCGGTTGCGCTATCTCCTTAAAGGGGCCAACAGGACTTGCGCTAGTAAATACGCGATAGCCTACTTTATTGTCATAAACATTAATCCACAAAACATATAAGTTGTTTTTTCGATTGTAGATGACATGAGGGCGATAGCATCCATAGGTGCCGCCATCGCAGCGTGATTGCCAAATCGGCGTTTTGGCATCGAACAAAAATCCTTTGTCCGTCCAATTCACCAAATCTTTCGAGGTGTATACCTTAAACCCACAAAAGGGCGCATCCTTGTTCCCCCACTCATAGCCGCAATCATAACTGGTTCCATACAGGTAGAAAACTCCGTTAAAATAGGCGATCTCACCGTCATGGGCGTCAATTGCCGCCGCGACGGAATCAAACCGGGTGATCTGCTGACCGTTGGCGGTAAAATTAACCAGCGTTGAATGATCTTTTGGAGGGGGTGTTGCCTTATTTGTATCGATGGCAAGAGATTTGGCATCGTTGGATTGCGCGCGCAAACTTTCCGACTGAAGCAAAATAGAAAACGCGACGCTTATCCC
This sequence comes from Chthoniobacterales bacterium, assembly GCA_015655545.1. Lineage (GTDB taxonomy): Bacteria > Verrucomicrobiota > Verrucomicrobiia > Chthoniobacterales > JAATET01 > JAATET01. The sequence goes on from JAATET010000049.1 coordinate 36,779, forward strand.
TAATATCGTAAAATGTTTCATAAATTAATAATTTACACTTTCAGGGACGCTCGCCAAAAAGTGGCGGTTTCGCGGCCACGCCCAAAACGTCATATCCTGTATTTATCGGGGGTTTGCGGGTGATTTGGGTTCATGGCGGAGGGGGTGGGATTCGAACCCACGGTCGGTTTCCCGACAGCGGTTTTCAAGACCGCCGCAATCGACCACTCTGCCACCCCTCCGTGGCTGAACACACAAAAGCTAGCTGCGCCGGGGGCCTCACGTCACGGCGAAACCGTGGTACTTTCGCTCAATCCAACAATCCTCCAAATCCCTGATGACTCCAGATGCGAACTTCGGATATGAAAAAGTCATGGAACTCGGAAAGTGGAAAAATCGGCTGGATTCTTCTTTGGTTGCTCGGCGTGCCCATTCCGGTGCTTTTGATCCTGTTCCTGATGCGTGGCTGCACGTAGTCGCAGCCGACGTGGAGACTTTCCGTCCGAGGAATCCCCGCGTCTCATGAAATCGATTCCGGTGATACGCATCACATTTTTGATGATGTGCTCATCGCGAGCCTTCTGATCACGTATCTGGTGGGGGAGGAAACGCGCGGAAGCGCTGGTCAGCCCTGCGCCAAGATTTTTCACATCATCAACGAAATCTCCCGCATCCCTGTTGAAAGCCCGGTCGATCTCGTTCTACGCACTGGGAAGATCGTGGGACTCGCAACCATACGCAGCTGATTCGCAAGGACGGAAGCGAGGTGCCGACGACGACGCAGTGCGGGGGGCATTCTCGTCTTCCGCGAATTTTGCAGCGTTCCCCTGATCGCGCTCACTGGCTATGGAATGGAGGCTGGCTTTCTCCATCAACTCACGAAGCCCATTCGTTTCGAGCAGCTGGTCAGATTGCTGCAGGATTTTGCTTCCACTCAAGGGCGGCCCGTGGAGCTAAACGGCTAGTAAACCGTCGTGCGCTCGACGGTGGTCGAGGCGGGAACGACGGCGGAAGTGTGGCGGGTCGTCGTCGTGGTGGAGACGGTGTCGGGAGTGCGCTCGTGGACGGAGATGCAGCCCGCGAGAGTGACGGCCAGTGTCGCCAGGACGACTTTGAGGAGAGAGTTTTTCATATTGGTTTATGTTCTGCTCCAGGTTCGGCCGGCGGCGCGTCGGCGGTCGTATTTTTGCGAAATCGCGCTACCACCAACGCAACTTCCGCGGCACCTTGTCGAGCGCGTCGGCCAGGGAGTCGCTCAACTGGCTCGAGACCCGGTCGCTCACGGAAGAGACTTTTTTCCGGAGTGGATCGCTGAGCTGCGAGGCGACTGACCCAAAGAGTTCTGCGAGTCGCTCCTTGGAATCGCCGAGCGATTCGGCAAGTGTGATGCGACGCGGCGCAGGGCGCGTGGCGGCGGCTACAACCACGCCGACGGCGATCCCGATGGCGAAGGCCGAAAGCAAGGCTGTGCGCGGTCTTTCACGCACGCATTGTTCGCCGCGGGCCAGCGCGTCGCCTGTGCATTCGCGTGCGGAGGAGAGGGCGCTATTTACTTTATCACGTGCAGTGGCCGCAGCGGCGGGGAAGTCGTTTTCGAAGTTCATTGGAAGTTTAAGGTTGGGCAGCCTAGCGCGATTTGCCGGGATTTGCCGGATTTCTTTTCCTTACTACGTGCGGCGATGGCCGACCGGATGCCTGGGACGCTTCGAGCGTCAAGCCTGGTCCAGCAGGGAGTCCAGGTCGGCGGGAAGGAACGGCTTCGTGAGGTGATGCTGAAATCCGGCTTCGAGACTGCGCCGCACATCGGAGGCCATGCCATAGCCGCTCATCGCGATGCAATATGGAGGACGCGATGCGCCCAGGCGGGCGAGAAGGCTCCAGCCGTCATTATCCGGCAGGCCGATGTCGCAGAGCAACACGTCGTGCTTTATTTTCTGCGCGGCGGTTTCGGTCTCCGCGGCGGTGCGCGCGACCGTCACGCAATGCCCGGCAATCTCGAGATGCCTCGAAAGATACGCCAGGGTATCCTCGTGATTCTCGACTAACAAAATATTCAGAGCACGGGAACTCAAAGCGCCGTGACCATACAGAAAGCCTCGAAATTCGCAAATCAGGGGTTCTCCCCATCGGCGTTGCCGACGGTTTTGGACCTGAGCGCTTTATTCGATTATACGGCGAAAGGGCACCACGTAGCTGGCCGGATTCAAACGCGGCTGCAACGGCTTCTCCACCGCCGGCGGGAGAGAATCTGCTGCGGAACCGAGACGCGAAGAAGCGTGGATATCCACAGTCTCGGCCGATTTTTTGCGGCGTAATTTTATTTGGGCAAGCCTCGTATTCACGTCGGATCGTAGCCAAGCAGGGCGCAGCGATTCGGCCAATAGGGACCATCCCTGAGCAGTGTATCGGAGAGAAATGCGAGGAACTCGTGGCGCGTCGAAAAGGTGCAGGGATTTCACCGATAGGGGGATCATGCGTGCCACCGATTTCACGAATCGAAAGGCCGCGCTAGGCTCACGTCGAAACCAAAAAAACCGCCATGCAAGCCACCCTCGATTATCCCACCCTTCTCGAAGATCTCGAACTCGTGGACGGACTCGTGAAGCACGAACCGACCTCCATGGAATTGCTTTGCCGACGCTACAGCACGGTGCTGAAAGCCATCATCATGAAAGTGCTGCATGACGAGTCGGAGGCCGAAGACGTGTTGCAGGAGGTTTTTCTCCAAGTCTGGGATCGAGCCCTGACTTATTCGCCGGAAAAAGGAAAATTATTGAGCTGGCTTTCGACTGTGGCGCGGCGCCGCGCCATCGATCGCGTGCGGCAGACTTGCGCCTATCGCCGCGCCACGGACCGCTTCGAAGTGGTAAGCCGTCATCCTTGCAAGGAGATCTCCGAGACTCATCCGGTCGAGCACGCGGCGCAGCAAAACGACGTGCGCAAACTCATCGATCGCCAGCTCGACCTGCTGCCCGACAATCAGCGCCAGGCGCTCTGTCTCGCTTATCTGGAAGGTCGCAGCCAGCGCGAAATCGCCTCGATCACCCGCACGCCGCTTGGGACGGTCAAAACTCGCATCGAGCTTGGCCTCAAAAAACTCTCCCACGCCATCGGCGGCTCGCGGGACAAAATCCTGTAAAACCTCGCGTTCGAAGCAAAGGCGGCGGTCCCAAAAAAATTTGGGGCCGCCTTTTTTTATGACTGCTGCTGCGCGACCCACTCGATCGAGAAGCGGACCATCTCCTTCGAGTCGTGGAAACCGAGCTTCTCCTTGATGTGGGCACGGTGCGTCTCGATGGTCTTCACGCTGAGATGGAGCTCGTTCGCGATGTCCTGCGCGCCGAAGCCGCGGCCCATGAGATTGAGAACTTCGAGCTCGCGATCGGAAAGCTTGTCCACGGGCGAGCCAAGACCCTCGTCCATCGAGCGAATCGCTTTGAAGACAAGGCGGTCGCTGAATTTCGGACTGAGGTAGGGCTCGCCGGAAAGCACTTTGCGGATTGCGGTAAGAATCGAATCGAGCGCCTCGGCTTTCATCACGTAGCCGAGCGCGCCGGCCCGCAGCGCCCGGAGCGCGTAGAGAGATTCGTCATGCATCGAGACGACCAGCATCGGCATTTTGGGCGACTCGGCCTTCATGGATTTGAGCAACTCGATGCCATTCGTCCCCGGCATGGAAATGTCCACCAATGCGACGTCGGGCTTCAACCGGCGCATGGCGTCGAGCGCTGCCGGTGCGGATCCGGCCTCGCCGCAGACGTGCAGATCGGGCTCCGCATTGATCATTGCGCAGATGCCGTGCCGGAAAATCGGATGGTCGTCGATGATGAGAACCTGGTGCTTCTCCGCCGCGGTTGGCGATTCGGATTTCGACATAAAGTTTAATCGTTTGGAAAGGTGCAGGTGACTGTGGTGCCGCTGCCGGTAATCGTCTCGATGGCGAGATCGCCGCGGATCGCCTGTGCCCGGTATTTCATAATTCCCACGCCCACACCAGCATCACCAGCCGCCGCGCTTCCGCCGGTGGCGGTGCTTTCGGTGCCATTGTCGCTCACCTGGAGAATCACGTTTCCAACATCTTCCGTGAGGCGAATCAGGATCCGGGTCGCTCCGGCGTGACGAAGCGCGTTCGTGATCGCCTCATGCGCGATGCGAAAGACGTGCAGCGCGACCTCGGTGCTCTGCACCAGCACCGGCTTCTCGCAACGCAGCTCGATGCGTGCGCCCGTGGGCGTGCGCTCGACGAGCTCCTGGAGCGCGGACATCAAGCCGGCCGGGTCGATCTCGATGGGGTTGATGCCGCGGGCAAGATTACGGGCGTGGACCACGGAATCGTTGATCAACCTCGCGAGGTCGCCAGCGCGCTCGGCACTGGGCGACGCGTCCCGATCGAGTTCCTTGAAAAGCGCCTGCGCACCGAACGCCGCGCCGAGCAATTGCTGGCAGAGCCCGTCATGCAGCTCCTGGCCAATACGTCGCTGCTCGCGTTCGCCGGCCTCCAGCAGCGCGCGCTCCAGAAACTTTTTTTCCGTCTCGTCGAGCACCAGCAGCACGCGACCGGCCTCGGCGCCGGCAGGCCCGGGATAGGGGGCGCTCCAGACCGCTACGTCGAGCCGGCGGCCGTCGCCGGTCTGGAGATGCAGGTTCACATGATCGTTGCCGGGCATTTCCAAAAGCGCGTCGAGCTGGTCGGGGGAGTTCCATTTCAATGGCAGGTCGAGGAGCCGGCGGCCGACGACTTCTTCCTTGCGGAGGGCAAAAAGATGTTCGGACTCCGGATTCCAAATTTCCACGCAGCGGGCGCTGTCGAGCGCGATCACCGCGGCTGGTGACGCGTTGGTGAGAGTTTCGAAAGTTTCGCTGATCCGTCGGAGCGCGGACGTGCGATCCTGCACGCGCCGTTCGAGCTTTTCGCGTGCTTCGGCAATTTCCGCGAGCGCCTCGTGGCGCGCGGTGATGTCAATGATCACGCCCGCGGCATAGAGCGGATTCCCGGCGTCATCGCGGATGATCGACGAAGTCACGGAGACCCAGGTGACGGAGCCGTCCTTGCGAAGGTAGCGTTTTTCGATCGTGTAATGGGCGTCGCCGCGTGCGAGCGATTCCTGCCAACCGGCGGTATCGCGCTCGCGATCCTCGGGATGAGTCAGTTGATAAGCGGAGAGTGCGGAGAGCTCCTCGCGCGAATAGCCGGTAATGTCGCAAAACATCTGGTTTACGGTCAGGAAGAGCCCGGTATTCGCATCCGCGAGCACGTTGCCGACGCCGTTCAATTCGAAGAATGTGCGAAAATCCCGCTCGCGGGCCCGCATCTCCCGCTCCGCGATTTTCTGCCGCGTGATGTCGCAGTTGATTTCGATGATGGCGGCCAACGCACCGTTTTCCTCCCGGTAGGGAATCCACGTCGTGGAAAGGATGCGCCGGCTTCCATCGCGGTGGTGATGCACGATCTCGCCCTCCCACCGGCCTCCGGCCCGTGCCTGGTGTTCCAATGCCGACTGCGGACCTGGCAGTTCCGTGCGCAGCGCTCGGCGCTGTTTCTGCCGAGAGCCTCGGGAGCCGACCAGCCGTAAAGCTCCTCGTCCGTCGAACTCCAGAAGGTGATCCGCCCTTCGGGATCACGGGCGATGATGTGCGCGTAACACAGCATCGATTCCTGCTCGCGCAATTTCTCGCGCATATCCGACGGCGTGTTGGAAAGATGCTCTTCGGGATTTAGCGTGGGAAAAATAATGTTCGCCGCAAGCTCGGGCGGTTTTGGACTGCGATCGCTCACGATATTGATAGCGAAAAAGTAACAAGCAAACCGCCGGAACGCGATAGGGGATCGCCCTGAGCCAGCCTCGACGTCCGCGTAATTTCAAGCAGGGCTTTTCCCGATAGCTGGCCAAGCGCGGCGGGCATAGATTGTGCGCGATGGGAAATCTTCTGCGCCTCACGGTTCTTCTATTGGCCGCATCGGGAAGTCTGCTTGCACAGGAAGCCAGAAAAATCGCGACTCCGGCGCCGACAATCGTGACACCGCTCGACGTGGCCGCGCTCGCGGACTTCGATGCCAATCCGCCGGCCGTGCGCGCGCTGATCGAAAAATGCCTGCCGCTCACGCATCAAAATCTCGGCTACAAATACGGCTCCTCCGATCCCGCCGCCGGCGGCATGGATTGCTCGGGGACGATTTTTTACGTGCTCCGCGCCCTCGGCATCGATGACGTGCCGCGCACGGCCAGCGAGCAATACGTCTGGGCTCGCAAAGCCGATAATTTCGAAGCGGTCGTCAGCCGCAAGAAGAACAGTTTCGAGCTCGACGAATTACGACCCGGCGATCTGCTATTCTGGACCGGAACCTATTCGACCGATCTCGATCCGCCGGTGACGCATACCATGATTTATCTGGGAAAGCTGAAGTCCGACGGCCGGCAGGTGATGTTCGGCTCCAGCGACGGCCGCACATATGGCGGGAAAAAGATGTGGGGCGTGAGCGTGTTCGATTTCACGCTTCCAAAGCCGAAGGAAAAAGGCGCGGGACCTAGCAGCGTCTTCATCGGCTACGCAACGATACCCGGATTGAGACGGTCCGTGGAAGCGGCGGGGAAACCCGCCTCGACCAAAGCGGAATCCATGAGGGAGCCCTCGGCGACTCCCGCCCGAAAAAAGAGCAATCCGGAGTAGCTCGCGCGCTCTTTTAAAATGCCGCGAGCGCCAAACTGGCCGCGAGCGCACCGAGAAGAACAACCGCCGTGATCCACCAAAGCGTCTTGATTCCCGTGGCACGGGTTCCGAATTCCTTCTCGACGAAAGTGCCGTAGTCGAACTCCGCTTCGGGCAGATCGAGCCCCTCGACACAATCTTCTTTCCATCCGGAGCGATGGTCCGCGCCGCACTCCGGACAGGCCAGGGCCCGCGGCGGAACACCTTCTCCGCACACCGGGCAATTTTCCGGAGTCCGCGGGCGGCTGTTGAGGCAGGTCACGTTTTCTACAGCCGCGAGATCAGCAGCTCGCGCTGGAAGATGAGCTCCTTCGGCAGATCCGTGTAGAGCTTGATGAATAGCTCGTCCTGCAGCACCAGCTCGCGGTGCCACTCGACCTTGTCGAGGTGCTGAAGCTTCTCGAATTGCTCGCGCGAAATATCGATGTCCTCCATGTCGAGGTCGTCGTAGTCGGGCATCCAGCCGATCGACGTCTCGAGCGCGTGCGCGCCGAACTGGCACCGCTGCACGATCCATTTCAAGACGCGCATGTTGTCGCCGTAGCCGGGCCAGAGGAATTTGCCGTCGTCGTCCTTGCGGAACCAGTTCACGTGGAAAATGCGGGGCACGTGCTTGATCTTCCCGCGCATCTCGAGCCAATGCGCGAAATAGTCGCCCATGTTGTAGCCGCAGAATGGCAGCATCGCCATCGGGTCGCGGCGCACCTGGCCGATCGTGCCGGCGGCGGCGGCGGTCATTTCGCTGCCGACCGTGGCGCCGAGATAGACGCCGTGGATCCAGTTGAACGCCTGGAAAATGAGCGGCATCGTCGTGGGGCGGCGCCCGCCGAAAATCATCGCGCTCACTTTCACACCCTCGGGATTTTCCCAGTTCGGATCGATGATCGGACAATTCTTCGCCGGCGCGGTGAAGCGGCTGTTCGGGTGGCTGGAGACGATCGGCTTGCCGTCGGCGTCCTTGCGCCCGGGCGTCCAGTCGTTGCCGAGCCAGTCGATCAAATGCGCGGGCGGCTCTTTCGTCATGCCTTCCCACCACACGTCGCCGTCATCGGTGAGCCCGACATTCGTGAAAATCGTGTCGCGGCGAATGGAATCCATCGCCATGGGATTGCTATCGTAGCTCGTGCCGGGCGCGACGCCGAAGAAGCCGGCCTCGGGATTGATCGCGCGCAGATCGCCATTCGGTCCGGGTTTGATCCAGGCGATGTCGTCGCCGACGCAGCTGACTTCCCAGCCTTCCTCCTTGAGGTGCCTGGGCGGAATGATCATCGCGAAATTCGTCTTGCCGCACGCGCTCGGAAAGGCGGCGGTCACGTAGGTCTTGAGGCCCGCGGGATCTTTCACGCCGAGGATGAGCATATGCTCGGCCATCCAGCCTTCGTCGCGGCCCATCGCGCTGGCGATGCGCAGGGCGAAACATTTTTTTCCGAGCAGCGCATTCCCGCCGTAACCGGAGCCGTAGCTGATGACGAGTCGCTCGTCGGGAAAATGGGTGATGTAGGTATTCTCCGGATCGCAAGGCCACGGGACGTCCGCGCGGCCGTCGGTGAGGGGATGGCCGACGGAATGCAGGCACTTCACGAAGAAGCCGTCCGCGCCGATCTGGTCGAGCACGGCGCGGCCCATCCGCGTCATGATGCGCATGTTCGCGACGACATACGGGCTGTCGCTGATCTCGACGCCGTATTGCGCGATGGGGGAACCGAGCGGGCCCATGCAAAATGGGATCACATAAAGCGTGCGCCCGCGCATGCAGCCGCGCAGCAGTCCTTTCAGCCGCGCTTTCATTTTCTCCGGGCTCTCCCAATTATTCGTCGGGCCGGCATCCTTCTCGCTGTGGGAGCAGATGAACGTCCGCTGCTCGACGCGCGCGACATCGCGTTTGTCGGAACGGACAAGGATGGAGTTCGGACGCTTCTCGGCATTCAGCCACACGCCGGCGCCGGACTCCACGATGAGCTGGCGCATGTGCTTGTCCTCGGCATCGGAGCCATCGCAAAGATGCACATCGTCCGGCTAGGTGAGGGCGGCGATTTCCGCGACCCAGGATTGAAGGTGAGGACTGCCGGGGCAAAAGCTGCGGCATTTTTCGAGAACGGAAGGTATGGCGGGCATGATGACTCCGAGGTTAATCCAAAATCTAAAATCCAAAATCTTAAATTCGAGAAACACTTGTCGCCTGTGCGGGGCGTGATTACGTTCAAACGCACCAAAGGACTATGATCGCCGATCGTCATTCCGAGGATTATCACCCGATTACATGGGTGGGGCGCGTGCCGATCTATGTCACGACACTGCTGGTCATCGTCCACGTGCTCTGCATGGTCGGCGTGACCATCGCGATGGCCGTGACCGATGTTCCCAGAGTCGAGCTTTGCCCGTGGCTGGCGCCCTTTCTGTATTCGAGCGCGGATATTCTGCGCAGCTACAAGGTGTGGCAATTTGTCAGCTACGCCTTCGTCAACGCGCCTTCCATCTGGTTCGCCGTGGATATGTGGCTGCTGTATTCGTTCGGCCGCGAGGTGGAGAAATTTCTCGGTCGGCGCGCGTTTCTCTGGCTGTATGTCTCGCTGCTGTTGGTCGGCCCCACGGTCCTCACGCTGCTGGCTCTGCTCGACGTGCCGGCTGCGATTTTTCCCGCGTTTCTGGTCGGCAGCGGCGCGTTGCACTTCGCGATCTTCGTGGCGTTCGTGGTCATCTACCCGAATGCCGAAATTTTCTTCCTGCGCATCCAGGCCAAATGGATCGCCGCGATTCTGCTCGCGATCTACACGCTCGAAGACGTGGCCGCCCACGCGTGGGTGCCGCTCGGCGTGCTCTGGCTGGAATGCGCCAGCGCCGTGCTGATGCTGCGCATGACCGGCGTGACGAACGCCTCCTTCGACGCATGGCTTCCCGCCCCCGATCACGACGAGCCGCCAGCCACGCCCCGGCACAAGCGTCTGGAAGCGAAGCCGGAGCTCGGCGTGCACGAATCCATCGATCCGCTGCTCGAAAAAATTTCCAAACAAGGCATCGGCAGCCTCACGAAACGCGAACGCCAGCAGCTCGAGCAGGCCCGCGTCGCTTTGCTGGAGCAGGAGAAGCATTCGCATCGCTAATGGACGGCGCCCCGCAGTCCACCTCATCCGGTGAAGGCGGCGAGCCCCGCTACGGCATGACCGGCGGGGACAGCCGCCCGATGCCGACGCCGAGCCTGAAGGATCCGTGCTATGTGAATGCCATGGTGCATTTTTATCGCGGCGAGCTCGGCCGGATCATGATCTGGCGCCAGCGTCTCGACGTGACGACGACCTGGGCGATCACCAGCTCCACGACGATCATCACCGTCGCGTTTACCTTTCGTGACATTCCGCACATCATCTTCTTTTTCAATCTCGCGCTCGTCTGGATCATGCTCTGGATCGAGGCGCGGCGTTACCGATTCTACGACGCCTTTCGCGGCCGTGTGCGCATGCTCGAGACGCATTTCCTCGTGCCGATGGTCTCGCAAAGCGACCGCCTCCTCGACGGCGAATGGCGGCGATTGGTCTGCGAGGATTTGATCCTGCCGTCGTTCAAAATTTCCACGCTCGAGGCCGTAGGCCGCCGCCTGAAGCGCAATTATGTTTTCATTTTCGCGATCATCATGCTGGCGTGGGCGCTCAAAATTTTCATGCACGCCTCACAGCCCATCACTTCGTTGCGCTCGTTCTACACGGCCTTTGAAGCCGGCCATTTGCCTGCGTGGCTGAATGCCGGGATTTTCGTCGGCACCATCGTCGTGGTGACCACGATCATTATTTACGTCGCGCGCAAATCCGACAGCGAAGTCTCGGAATTCGGCAGCGGGAATATTTCGCTCTGGCGGATATGAGCCGATCCGCTCCCGACCACGCCGAGCCCATCGCCCGCCTGCGCGAAATCGTGGCCCGGTTGCGCGCGCCGGACGGTTGTCCGTGGGATATTGAGCAGACCCACGAAAGTCTCCGCGGCGCGCTGCTCGAGGAAACTTACGAGTTGATCGATGCGATCGATAACGCCGACGACACGAACCTGCGCGAGGAGCTCGGCGATCTTTTGCTGCACGTGATCATGCACGCGCAGATGGCGAGCGAGCGCGGGGCTTTCGAGTTCGACGCCGTGGCGGCTGAAATTTGCGAGAAGCTGATCCGCCGGCATCCGCATGTTTTCGGCGACCAATCCGCCGCGGATTCCTCCGAAGTCCTCAAGCAATGGGAGCAGATCAAGCGCGAGGAGAAAGGCGACCGCACCTCGATCCTTGATGGATTGCCCCGGGCCTTGCCCGCATTGATGCGCGCGCAGAACGCGCAGAAAAAAGCGGCGCGCGCGGGTTTTGATTGGAACGAAGCCGCGGAAGTCATCGCCAAGATCGAGGAGGAAATCGCCGAGGTCCGCCAGGCGATGATCGGCGCGAGCGCGGCCGCCGTGACCGAGGAAATCGGCGATCTGCTTTTTTCGGTCGTGAATCTGGCCCGTAAACTCGGGCAGGATTCCGAAATGACGCTCAATGCCGCGACGGATAAATTCGTGACCCGCTTTCGAGCGGTGGAGCGCGCGGCCGCCGGGAGCGGAAAGCGCGTGGAGGATTGCTCGGTCGAAGAGCTGAATGCTTATTGGGATGCCGAGAAGGCGCGCACGGCGTGAGCGGAGGCTTGGTCGTTCTCAATCCCGGCGGGCGCGATGCCGAGCAGTCGTTTGCCGACGGCGCCGGCAAACCGGGCGATGCCGGCCATCCGCCGGTGAACTACCACGGCTATGCCGCCTGCATGCGCGGCCGGTTTTTGCGGGACGTCGCATCCGTGCCCGAAGGCACGGCCGTCGCGCTCGTTCTGCTGCGGAAACGCAATCTCCGCGCGGTGCTCAAGGCGATCGCGAAGCTGAAGACGCGCGGTGTGCGCGCCTGGATTTCGTTCAAGGAATCCGGCTCGCACCAGGTAGCCGACTTTCTTTCGAACTACGACCGCGCGCTGCTCTTTCGCGAAATCTGTGTCGCGGCCGATGGCTATCTTTCCAGCACGCCGGAGCTGGAGTCGCTTTATCGAGCCGGCGGTTGTCGCGAAGGATTTTTCGCGCCGACGCCTTATCCGGTGGAAGAAGAAGCCTGGAATCTCGGCGTTCCGCTCGAAAAGCGGCTGGGCATTCTGGTCGGCACGCGCGAGTTCGACGTGCCGTCACGCAACCATTGGCGCGCCGTCGCCGTGGCGGCGGATCTGGGACGGGAACTCCAGGTGCCCGTGGCCGTGATCAACAACGCCGGTCGCCACGGCTTGCGCCTGCTCAAGGCGATTCGCGGCGAGAATCCTTTCCTGCACTTCATCGTCGGGCCTCTCGACTACGGCATTTATTTGAAATTGGTGGCATCGCACCGGCTGGTCTTTCAGCTCGATGCCAGCTGCGTGCCGGGCCAGGTGGCGGGCGACGCATTGCTTTGCCGCACGCCTTGCATCGGAGGAAACGGCGCCGTCGATCGCGTGGCTTTTGGCGACACCGCGGAAGAGTCCATCAAGATGGCCCGCCGTTTGCTGACGGATGACGCGGCGTGGAATGTGGCCGTCGAAAATTCGCAAAATATCGCGAGGCAGCGAGTGAGTTTTTCCGCGACCCGCGCTCTGCTCGAAAGCCAAATAAAAGGGAAATCATGAGCCACGATCACGATCATGCCGGGCATTCGCACGGTGCGGGCGGCCATCATCATGCGCCCGCGGATTTCGGGCGTGCCTTCTTGATCGGCATCGCGCTGAACACGGCGTTCGTCGTGATCGAAGCGGGAATGGGATTCAGCTCCAGCTCGCTCGCGCTGCTTTCCGACGCCGGTCACAATCTCGGCGACGTGCTCGGGCTCGTGCTGGCATGGATCGCCGCCATTCTCGCCAAACGTCCCGCGCTCGGCCGCTACACCTACGGCCTCAAGCGCACGACGATTCTCGCCGCGCTCGCCAATGCCATCCTTTTGCTCGTCGCCGTCGGGGCCATCGGACTGGAGGCGCTCAACCGTCTGCGCACTCCCGAGCCGGTCCATGCCGGAGTCGTGGCGTGGGTGTCGGGAGTCGGCATTCTCGTCAACGGATTCACGGCTTTACTTTTCATGTCCGGCAGCAAGTCGGATCTCAATGTCCGCGGAGCATTCCTGCACATGGCTGCCGATGCGGTGGTGTCGCTTGGCGTGATGCTGTCGGGCATTTTGATTTTGTTCACCGGCTGGCTGTGGGTCGATCCGGTCGTCAGTCTCGGCGTGCTGGTCGTGATTCTCGTCGGAACGTGGAGCCTCTTCACGGAATCCCTCGGTCTCGCGCTCGATGCCGCGCCGGCGGGGATCGACCCGGAAAAAGTGCGCGAGCTCGTGGCCAGGCTGCCGGGGATCTCGGACGTCCACCACGTTCACATCTGGGCGCTCAGCACGACCGAAACAGCGCTCACGGCTCACGTCATCCAGAACGAACCGTCGCTCGACGACGCGCTGCTGGCGGCGATCCGCGAGGAACTGGAGGAACACTTTGCGATCACGCACGTGACCATTCAATTCGAGAGCGTGTGCGCTTCAGGTCACGAGATCCCGCCACATTGAGCGGTCTCGCCGCGCAGGGCAAGAATGCGGCGAATGACGTCTTCGATGAGGTTGTTCGGGCAGGACGCGCCGGCGGTGATTCCCACATACAGCGGACCGGAGGGAAGCCAATCCCGGGCGAGAATTTCCTCCTTCGAATGCAGGTCGTAGTGGGCGATTTCCTCCGCGGAATGCAGGCACTCGGAATTGCGCACGAAAAAAGTGGGCGCTTTTTCCCGCTCGCCGATCTCGGCGAGGTGGGTGGTGTTCGAGCTGTTGTAACCGCCGACGACGAGAAGCATGTCGAGGGGGGCGCGCAATAATTCAAAGAGCGCGTCCTGGCGCTCCTGGGTCGCTCCGCAAATCGTGTCGAAGAAACGGAAGTTCCCGGCGATGGCGCCGTCGCGTTCCGCGATGGCCGCGCGCACGCGGTTCTGAACTTCCTCGGTCTCGCTGCGAAGCATCGTCGTCTGGTTGGCGACGCCGACTTTTCGCAAATGCTCGTCGGGATCGAAGCCCGGTGAATACGCGCCGTCGAATCTTTCGAGAAACGCCGCCTTGTCGCCGCCGTGGCGGATGTAGTCGCAAATCGCGTCCGTCTCTTCCAGATCGAGCACCACGAGATAATGTCCGCCGCCTTCGCCGAGCGCCCGCGAAGCGGTGGCCCGCGTTTCTTCATGGGCCGATTTGCCATGAATGATCGAGGTGACTTGCTCGCGCGCATTTTGACGCACGCGTTTCCACACGCTCATCACGTCGCCGCATGTCGTATCGACGATCTGGCAGCCATGGGCTTTCACGGCTTCGACAATCGGCATCTCCGCGCCGAAGGCCGGGACGATCACGATGTCCTCGGGATGAAGCTCGTCGATATCCGCGTCCGACGGATGCGCGGCGAGATGACGGATGCCCATCGCGGCGATCTGCGCGTTTACGTCGGGATTGTGGATGATCTCGCCGAGCAGAAAAATCCGCTGGGTGGGGAAGACCTTGCGCGCGGCATACGCGAGATCGATCGCCCGCTCGACGCCGTAGCAAAATCCGAACTGCTTCGCCAATCGGAAGGTCGTCTCACCCACGACGAGCGCGCCGCCGTTGGCGCGGATTTCCTCGACGAGCGTGCTGCGGTAATGGCCTTCCACCTCGGCCTGCACGCGCTCCATGATCTCCGGTGTCCGAAGATTTACGCGAGTGCGCGCGGGCGGGGCGGGAGTTGTATCGGAAGAGCTCAATCGACGAAGAGCGAGCCCTTCGGAGCTTCGAAGACGGCCGGCGAGACCATAAACGCGGCCGGCGGATCCGGATCCTTGTAATCGGTCGGGCGCTGGAGGTTTTTGCCGAGCGTTTCGTCCTCGGGCTGCGTGTAGGCGATGTTGATCGGCGTGCCGATTCTCACGAGGGCGTAGAATTTCGGAGCCACGGTCTTGTGGAGGCGCAGGCAGCCGTGCGTGCGCGGGATGGGCCAGACGTAACCTTGGTGAAATCCGTAGCCGGGCGTGAAGCCAACCCACCAGGTCATGGGATAGCCGACATAGCGACCGGATGCACCTCCGGATTCACACGGGCGGATGTTGTTGCCATTGACGGAGAAACCATAGCTGCCGGAGCGCTTCGTCGCGATTTTTTCGATGACGTCAAAATTCCCCGTCGGAGTGCGATGCTCCCCGGGCAATCCGACGCACGTGGCCGCAACCAAGAGAGGCCGGTTGCCTTCGAGGACGTAGACCGCCTGGTTTTTCAGGGACACCTTTACGCGGACGTTGCCGGGGTTTTGCGGACGATGCGCGGGCGGGTTGTAATTTTGAGCGACCTGGAGCGTCTCGCAACCGGTGAGTGCAATCGCGGCGCATCCTGCCGCCAGCGCGAATCGAAGAAATTTCATCGCAACTTCAAAAGACCAAATCCGGCTCTTTGTCAAACGCCCCCGCAGCCATCAGTGAAAACAAACGTTGCGCTCGCGAGGCGCGGGCTTATTTTGCACGCCCCATGTTCAGCGAGGACGATTTCCAATACGCGCTCGAAAATACCCGCGTGATTCGCCCTCCGGCGCAGGCGATCCAGACGTTTGGCACCACGAGCTTCCGCTTCATGCTCGTGACCGAGCTCATGGACCAGATCGACCGCGTGCGCGTGCGCGACGGAAAAATCCACGCCGAGCGGCCGTCCATTATTTCCCCCCAGCATTACTCGAAGGTCATGCTCGAGGGCTTTGGCGATGATGCGCGCGGCTTCGCCGACTGGCTCGAAGCTCACGGCCGCGATCTGCGTTTCCTGCGCTACGGTTTTCAATTTCGCAAGACCGATATCAGCGAGGAAGTCGTCCATGCGCCCAAGGAGGACGTGATCGGCCGCCTCGGCGAAATGCTCGATGTCAGCAACGAGCCGATGTCCACGATCATCGAGGGCGTCGAGGAAGGCTGGGAAGTCTGCCTGCTGAAATTCACCGTCGATCTGATCCAGCGTTCGGCGGGCGAAAACGTCGGCGAATGGAAACGCCGCGGGCTGCTGTGAGCGTAAGCCGCGCTGATGCCGGCTGGTTTCGTGCTTCCCCATTGCCTCCCGCTGCGCCATCTTTTTGCGGATGAAGTTGATCAAGTTCGTCATCGTGCTCGCCCTTGCGGCCGCGATCTTCGGAACGGTGGGATTTTTCGCCTGGCAGCTCTACATCAAGCCCGACCAAATCGAGCGCCGGGAGGAAAAGATCGAGGCCAGCGCGCCACCGGCGACCCCGCCGCCGGACTACAGCCTGCCCGCGTTGTCCAGCGCGCTCGCGCTCAAAAAGACCGGAAAACTGCTCGAAGCGCGCGACGCCTTGCTGACTTTCATCACGCAATATCCGCAGTCCACGAAACTCGCCGATGCCAAGGCGGCCGTGGGCGAGATCAACACGCAGTTCGTGTTCACGAGCGAAGCGGCGCCCGACAAGATCGATTACACCGTCGTGCCCGGCGATTAGCTGGTGAAGGTCGCCAGCAAGACGAAATCAAACGCCGAGCTCATTCTCCGCTCGAACAATCTCGCCAGCATCGACCTCTCGGTCGGCCAGTCGCTCCGCATCCCGCAGCTCGACGTTTCCATCGTGCTCGACCGCCAGGCGAAGACGCTCACCGTTTTGAACAAGGGCCAGCTCTTCAAGGAATATCCGCTGCTCGCGATGGATCTGCCCGGCAGTGCGAGAGGCAAGGATCCCGTCCAGACGCAGATCAAGGACAAGATCGCCATCAAGGGCGCGAACCGAGTCGCTTTCGGCAGCCGCGACTACGCCGGCAGTGAGAGATGGCTGATGCTCGGACTCACGAACTCGCTGATCCGCGGCCGCGGGGATGCCACCGCCCCCTTGCCGGCGGGCCTCGTCGTTTCACAGGAAGACATCGAGGAGATTTTTCCCCTCGTCACGCAACACACTTCCGTCACCATTCAATAGAAGAAGCATGAGGGTCACACCGCTGGATTTCGAAAAACCGATCGTCGAGCTCGAACACAAGCTCGAGGACATCAAGAAGCACCTCCAAGGGCAGGAAATCGACTCCGCTCCCGACGTGCAGAGGATCGCCGTCAAAATCGAAGCCACGCGCCGCGAGATTTACGAAAACCTCAACGCATGGCAACGTGTGCAGATCGCCCGGCACATCCAGCGTCCATTCTTCCTCGATTACGTAAATCTGGTCTTCACGGATTTCGTGGAATTGCATGGGGACCGCCTCTTCGGAGACGACGCCTCGATGCCGGGAGGTCTCGCCACGATCGGGGGAATCAAATGCGTCGTCATCGGTCAGCAGAAGGGCCGCGACGTGAAGGAAAATCTCCTGCGCAATTTCGGCAGCCCGCATCCCGAAGGCTACCGCAAGGCGCTGCGCCTGATGCGCATGGCGGAGAAATTTTCGCTCCCCGTCGTCACGCTTATCGACACTCCCGGCGCTTATCCGGGAGTGGGCGCCGAGGAGCGGCACATTGCGGAAGCGATCGCCGTGAATCTGCGCGAAATGATGATCCTGCGCACGCCCATCGTCAGCGTCGTCATCGGCGAGGGCGGGTCCGGCGGGGCGCTCGGCATCGGCGTGTCCGATCGCGTGCTCATGCTCGAAAACGCCTATTATTCGGTGATCAGTCCCGAAGGCTGTGCCGCGATTTTGTGGAAGCACCGCAAACACGCGCCGGAGGCAGCCGAGGCGCTCAAATTGAATGCCCAGTCGCTCACGGAGCTCGGCGTCGTCGATGGCGTCATCTCCGAACCGCTCGGCGGGGCGCATCACGATCACCAAGCCGCCGCCGAACTGCTCAAAACGGGCATCGTCTCCGCGCTCCAGGAGCTCGCCAAACTCCCGACCGACAAGCTGCTCGACCGGCGCTACGACAAGTTTCGCGCCATGGGCGTGATCGGCGAGGAGAATTGAAGCCGGCCCGTCGCCCTCTTCACGGCCAACATTGCCACGGAAGATCCGCGGCAATGCTCCGGGACGGGAGAAGAGGACTGCCCGGCCAAGCGGATCAAGCGGGGTCGGGCACCGGTGAAAATCCGCAGCCAGTCAGCATACCTCGGGCTCGAGATGCACGGTCACATCGCTGAGCTGGAGGCCGGATACCATCAGGCGATCCTTTACATGGTGGGAAATATCGTGCCCCTGCCGCACGCTTAAGTCGGGGGAGACACGGATGTGCAGATCCGCGATCAGGGTCAGCCCGCTTTTTCGCACGCGGCATTTCTCGGCGCTGGAAACATGCTCTACCTGGCAGGCGATCTGGAGAATTTGTCCCGCGAGCTCGGGGGATACCTGCTCGTCGATGACCTCGCCGATGCCCCGCCGGAGCATGGCCGCGCCGTTCAATAAAATGATCACGCAGGAAAATAACGCCGCCCAGTCGTCGGCGCTCTGCCAGGCAGGACCGCCGATCAGCGCGATCGAGATGCCAAGAAAAGCCGCAATGGAGGTCATGGCATCCGAGCGATGATGCCACGCGTCGGCCTGCATGGCGGAACTGCCTACGCGTTTTCCCGCGCCCATCAGCACTCGATAAAAAATTTCCTTTATCCCGATCACGAGCACCAGCACGGCCAGCGTCCAGGCCTCGGGCAGCTGCGCTTCCTCCGACCGGGAAAAGGCATGCCAGAGGTTGATGGAGCTGTGCACGGCCACCGACGCGCCGGCCCCGATCAGAAAAATCGCGCCGACGACCGCCGCCAGGGATTCGAGCTTTCCGTGACCGTATGGATGTTCCTTGTCCGGCGGCTTGCCGGCGTAGATCAACGCGCCCCAGATCAGCACGGAGCTCACCACGTCGAGCGAGGATTCCAGCCCGTCGGCGAGCAGGGCGTTCGAATGCCCCCAAAAACCGGCGACCACCTTGACCACCGCCAGTGTGGCATTGGCGCCCACGCCGTAGAGAACGAGCATCCCCCCTTCCTGGCTTCGTTCTCGGAGGGAGCGATCCACGGGACTGTGCCTTCGCTAGAAGCGTTCGAAGCTCATCACGCCGGCCGCCGGAGCATATTCCTGAGCGCCCGTGACGGGGGCGAGATAGGCGACCGTTTCCTGATCGTCCTTGAGAATCGGCACCTCGCCGGGGCCGACCCAGCCAGGCTGGTGCGTGGTGATCCGGTATTTCACCGTAATCATGTCTCCGGGCTTCAACTTCGTCTCGCTGCGTCCGACCTTGAGCGCCTCGGCCAGCATCGTCACCTCGCGGATTGCGGAATCGTCGGTCGGCTGCACATCCACTCTCAGCACGTGCACGCGCAAGACTTCGGAAGCCTCGCTTTGCATCTTCTCGTAAGCGGAGGGCGGCAACTCGGCGCGGATCTGGGCAATAGCGGTCAAAAAAAGCAGGCAGGTGGTGAGCAGTCGCATCATGACGGGGAGTTTTCTACGATGGATTTCCCCGCTCGGCAACCGCTCAGACTTCCGGACCTTTGCGCACATCCCGCGCGTAGGACTGCACGGCATCCCGGATGACCGTGGCGACGTCCGCCTTCGGCTCCACGAACTTGGGGCGAAACCACGGATAAAGGCCGATCACATCGTGAAGAACGCGGATTTGCCCATCGCACCCATCTCCGCTGCCGATGCCGATCGTTGGAATCGCGAGCGTCCGCGAAATTTCGCGAGCGAGGGGAGGGGTGACCAGCTCCAGCACGACGCCGAACGCTCCGGCTCTTTCCACCGCCGCCGCATCTTCGAAAAGGCGATCGGCCTGCTGCGGAGTGCGGCCTTTGATTTTGTAGCCGCCTTCTTCGTGGATGTGTTGCGGAAGCATCCCGATATGGGCCAGCACCGAAATTCCTTCTTTCGTCAGGGCGGAAATAATCCCGGCTCGTTCCTGCCCGCCTTCCAGTTTCACCCCGTGTGCTCCGGCGGCAATCAGGGCACGGGCGCTGGTCAACGCTCCCTCCGGGTCGTCATAGACTCCTTTCGGAAGGTCGGCCACGACGGTGGCGCGCTCGACCGCCCGCGCCACAGCTCGAGTGTGATGGAGCATATCGTTCAAAGACACGCTCGTGGTGTCGGGATAGCCCAAAACCACCATCCCGAGAGAATCTCCAACCAGGATTAAATCCACGCCGCTTTCGTCCAGCAGGCGTGCCAGAGGATAATCGTAAGCCGTCAAAGCAACGAGAATTTTTCCCTCTTTTTTGGCTCGGGTGTAATCTTTTTGTAAAAGATTCATATTTATTTAAAAAACATATATATGCATATTATCCTGTTAATATAGAACATATTGAGATGGTTTTATTTTTGAAAATATCATAGCGTCAATGCTTTCGGAAAAAGTGATTTGTGCGCCCGGCAACTTTCGATTCGGCACAATATCAGCCAAAGGCGTAAGAACGAAAACGCGACTCATCAGGCGAGGATGAGGCAGCTGCAAATCGGGCCAATCCAGGATCAGGTCATCTGCGTAAAGAATATCGAGATCGAGAGCTCTCGGCGCATTTCGGCTGCGTAATATCGGACGCCCGCTTGCTTGTTCAAGACCCTGTAGTCGGGTAAGCAGCTGGCGCAGATCTCCCGAATATCCAATCTCGATGGCCGCATTGAGAAAGGCCGGCGAATCCGGCGGGCAGTCGACAGGTTCCGTCTCATAAACACGCGAAATGAGCACCGGCGGCTCGGCAAATTTCCGGATCGCCGTGACGGCCGCCTGGAGATGGGCAACGCGGTCTCCGAGATTCGACCCGAGTGCGATGCCGACGCGCATGTTTTCCTAAGAAAGGTCGATCGCGCCCCGGAGGCCGAGAACATCCTGCATATCGTAAAGACCGGCTGGCTGGGAACGGGCCCATTTCGCCGCTCGCAGCGCGCCGTTGGCGAACGTGTCCCGCGAGGAGGCCTTGTGAGTCAGTTCGAGTCGCTCGCCGACGTTCGCGTAAATGACGGTATGGTCGCCGACCACGTCGCCGCCACGCACGGCATGCATGCCGATCTCGGTCTTCGTGCGCTCGCCGACCATGCCTTCGCGACCATGACGAACGTCCTTCGCGTAGCTCAAATCCCGCGCTTCCGCGAGAATCTCCGCGAGGCGGCGCGCGGTGCCGCTGGGCGAATCCTTCTTCAGGCGGTGGTGCATCTCGACGACTTCGAGGTCGAAGTCCGCCCCAAGAATCTCCGCGGCTTTTTGCGTGAGCCAGAAAAGCGTATTCACGCCCACGCTGAAATTCGGGGCGAAAACGAGCGGTATGCGGGTTGAGCAGGCGGCGATGGCGGCGCGCTGGGCGTCGTCGTGGCCGGTGGTGCCAATGACCAGCGGCTTGCCGGCGTCGGCGCAAGCTTCGGCCACGCTTTGGGTCACGGACGCGTGCGTAAAGTCGATGACGGCATCGCAGAGTGAAAGCGCGGCGGCGAAATCGTCGCCGTCGTCGACTTGCGCGCCGATGGCGAGTGCGGAATCCGACGCGGCACAGGCGATAAGCGCCTGGCCCATGCGCCCTTTGGCGCCGTTGATGAGAAGACGCAGCGGCATGGCGGGTCAAATAAGGCCGTATTGAGCGGCGATCGCGCGGAGGCCCGGAGTATTGGCCTCGGAAAGGGTGACGAGCGGCAGGCGCACTTCAGGGGTCATTTTTCCCTGCCAGGCGAGGATGGCTTTGGCGGGCACGGGATTCGACTCGACGAAGATGGCTTTGAAAAATGGATACCACTTGCGGTGCAGCTTCGCCGCACTTTCGGGCTTCCCGGCAAGCCACGCTCCGACGAGGTGAACGACTTCGCGGGGAATGATATTCGACGCCACACTGATGACTCCGACGGCTCCGGCGGAGAGAAAGGGAAGGGTGAGCGAATCGTCGCCGGAAACGATCTCGAAACTGTCTGGCAATGCGTTGCGCAGCTGGCTCACGCGCTCGACGGTGCCGCCGGCTTCCTTGATCGAGGTGATATTCGGACAGTCCGCGGCGAGCCGCACGATGGTCGGCACGTCGATCTCGATGCCGCAACGACCGGGAATGCTGTAGAGCATGATCGGGATTTTCACCGATTCAGCGATGGCGCGGAAATGGCGGTAGAGTCCCTCGGGCGTGGGTTTGTTGTAATAGGGAGCGACGAGCAAGGCGGCGTCGGCGCCGATTTTTTCGGCTTCGATCGTGAGTGCGATGGCCTCGGAGGTGGCGTTTGAGCCCGTGCCGGCAATGACTTTGCAGCGGCCGGCAGCGGTCTCGACGGCGGCGCGGATGACGTCGCTGTGCTCCTCGTAGGAAAGGGTGGGCGACTCGCCGGTCGTGCCGACGGGAATGATGCCGGAGATGCCTTCGGCGATCTGGAATTCGATCAGCGAACGGAAGGCCTCCACGTCGAATTTATCGTCGCGAAACGGGGTGACGAGGGCGGTGTGGGCTCCTTCAAACATGAGTCGGAAAGTGAATCAGAGCGTGACGTCGCCGTCGAAGACGAAATCGGCCGGCCCGCTGAGCGTGACATTCGTAAAGTCGCCGGCCGTCGCGCCGGTTTCGAAGCCGACCAGCAGCGTTTCTCCGCCGCGGACCTGAATGCGAATCGGAGCGCTCGCGCCGGTTTCGAGATGATGAATGAGCGCGCAGGCCACGACGCCGGTGCCGCAGGCCAGAGTCTCGCCCTCGACGCCGCGCTCGTAGGTGCGAATCGCGATCTCTCCCGGCGCGCGGACGTTGACGAAATTCACATTCGTGCCTTTCGGCGAGAAGTGCGGGTGGTAACGAATCGCCGCACCTAGACGTGAGACCTCCACGCTTTCCAAGTCGTCCACGAAAATGACCGCGTGAGGCACGCCGGTATTCACGGAATGGACGGTGAGTTCCTCGCCGCCGGCATCGAGCGTGGTCGCCACGGCGTAGGAATGCGGCGCGCTCATCTCGATCTGCACTCCGTCGCCGAGGCAGCGCGCGCCGATCACTCCGGCCAGGGTTTCAAAGGCGATCGTTTCTCCGGTGTGGCCGGAAACTTTCCGCGCAAAGCGGGCGAAGCAGCGGGCGCCGTTGCCGCACATTTCGGCTTCGCCTCCGTCGGCATTATAATAACGCATGCGAAAATCCGCGCCACTCTGCGGGGACTCGACCAAGAGCAGGCCGTCCGCGCCGATGCCGCGATGACGGTCGCACAGCCGCGCGATTTGCGCGTGAGTGAGCGCGAGGGAGGCGTCGCGATTGTCGAGCATCACGAAGTCGTTGCCCGCGCCGTTCATCTTGGTGAAGGAAAGTGTCATTGGTCGGAAACGCTCAAATTATCGCCGCAGTGTGGCGATGCGCAAGTCGCTCCTCCGGAGAGCGGCGCCCGACCGACCGCCGTGCTTGGGGAATTTCCTACGCCGAATGCGTCGCTTCGGCCAGCGGACGGACGAATGCCTCGATCCGTTCCACGAGATCGGCCGCGGCACCGTGCTCCCCGATGCGTCGCACGATCGCACTGCCGACGACGACGGCATCGGATTGCGCCGCGACCTGCGCCGCCTGCTCCGGCGTGGAAATTCCGAAACCTACCGCGATCGGAAGCGCGCTATGTTTGCGGATCTCCGCGACCTGCGCCGCGATGGAGTCCGAGACGGAAGTTTGCTCGCCGGTAACGCCCTCGCGAGAGACGTAGTAGATGAAACCCTCCGCTGTCCGTGCGAGCAATCCGGCCCGCTCCGCCGGCGTGGTCGGCGCGATCAGACGAATCGAGCGCAAGCCCGGCGCGGCCTTGAACTCGCCATTCGTCCCGACCTCGTCCGGCGGTAAATCGAGAAACAGGACGCCGTCCGCCCCCGCGGCAGCGGCATCCGCCTGAAATCGCTCGAAGCCGTAGGTATAGACAGGATTCAGGTAGGTGAAGAGGACGAGCGGCACTTGCGAGCGTTCACGGACTTTGCGCACGCATTCGAGCACGCCGCGCACCGAGGCGCCGGCGTCCAGAGCGCGTCCCGCAGCCGCTTGGATCGTCGGCCCGTCGGCCAGGGGATCGGAAAACGGAACGCCGACTTCGATCACATCCGAACCGGCACGTTCGAGAGCCAGAATCAGCTCCACCGTCGCATCGAGGCTCGGATCGCCGGCGGTGAGATAAGCGACGAAGCCCGCGCGGCCTTCAGTCTTCAAACGCGCGAAACAAGCGTCGATGCGGTTGGTGGTCATGCGCGATTATAATGCAAACGCATCGACGCGGGCCAGTGTTTGATGAGCGTTTGACGCTCGAGCGAAGCCGGGGGCGAAGAGCGGCGCCGCGAGCCGGATGCTCGCCAATGTTCGGAGATTCATCGTCGGGACGATGGCACGAGGACGGCGCGAATTCTGTGTTTGTTTCGAGATCCCTCGCCTAAAATCCCCGCCATGGGCGAATTGGACACCTCTGCTCTCCGCAAATGTCTGCATGACGGATTGTGCCAGCAGCTCACCGGCGCATTGATGTTCGCGAGGGTGCTCGCGGATACATTGGAAAAACGGGGTGACGCGCTGTCCGCGGATGGCGAGGCGCTTTTTCGGATGATCGATGCCGCCGCGAATGAAGTGCACACGCTTATGGACGCGATCGGAGCCGCCGCCGCGCCCGCCCAAAAAAACTCAGACGCGAAATAGCGAAAGCTATTGTCCGCTGGCGCCGGATGTGCCGCTCGAGCTGCCTCCGGTGGAAGAACCGCTCGTCGTGGACGACCCGCCGGAATTGTCCGTCGTGCTTGCCGGATTACCATTTGAGGAGGGTGCGCCGCTGTTCGTGCCGTCGGCCGGTCTTCCGCTCATCGAGGGAGTCCCGGTGTTTTGGGACGTGTTTGCCGCGCCATTCGTATTCATCGGGCTAGGGCTGGAGACCGGCGTGCCGCTGGGATTCGTGGTTGAGCTGCCTGCCGTGGCACCTGTGACGACTGTATTTCCACCCGTGGCGGCAGCAGTGGTCGTGTCGGTTGCGGTCGTGGCGTTTGGCGTCACCCGCGGTCCCGGCACCCGTGTGCCATCCATGTTCACGGTAGTTGATGTGCCTCCGGATGCCGCCGACGGACCGGCACCGGTGGTTGTTTCGCCGCTGGATTGCGCCCATGCCGCGCAGGACAAGATGGGAACGACGGTAATCGCGAGAAGCTTTCGAGTCATTTTCATATACCGGGAAATCGTGGCTGACCGCGTGCGGAAACTTCAGGGATACCCCTGTTCAATCACTCGGGGGACGGGGGTCAAAATCTCTCAGGGTCGTGTGAAGGTGAATAAAGCGCGATGCCGGTCGTTCAAGAATCATGGACGCACAACCGACTCGAAGTTTCACCGTGCTCCTTTATGCGGCGATCGCATTTTTTACAGTCGGTTGTGCGGTCTATCCGGATGGAACTGCGGTCTTATTGCCACCGCCCCCGCTCGTCGTTGCAGCTCCGGTTTACAGTTACGGCGGATACCGGGGCTGCTATCGGCCTTATTACGGCTATCGCCCCTATGGTTTCCGGCCCTACTGGGGTGGCTATCGCGGCGGCTACGGCTCCTATAACCGTGGCGGCTATTATCGCGGCGGCGGTTACTACCGTGGCGGTGGATATTGGCGGTAGAAAGCGTTGAGATTGCTCTCGATTTTGTCCGGAGAACGAATCACCGCAGAAAGCATTTGGCACCACTCGGATGGCGCGTAGGCTGGATGCATGCTCCGCCTCTTGATCGTCGCGTTTTTCCTCTCCGCCAGCGCGGTCGCGCAAACCGTGACTCTCTCCGACGCGCAAGCCATGGCGATCGGCAAACGCATCTGGCAAAATGAATGCGCCGGCACTGCGAGCGGCCTCACTTCGTGGAACCGGGGCGAAGCTTTCGCGTCGCTCGGCATCGGACATTTCATCTGGTATCCGGCGGGCGCACCGGGCCCGTTCGAGGAAAGTTTTCCGAAGTTGATCGGCTATTTCGCATCACACGGAATCAGGACGCCCGATTGGCTTGGCGGCCATTGCCCCTGGAAGACACGGGCGGCCTTCATGGCCGACATCGGCGGCGAGCGCATGAAACAGCTGCGCGCCCTGCTCGTCGATACCGTGGCCGTGCAGGCGCGATTCTGCGCGCAGCGTCTCGAGCAGGCATTGCCCAAAATGCTCGCCGCCGCACCCAGGAACGAGCGTGAGCGCATCCGCGTGAATTTCTACCGCGTCGCCGGGCAGCATCTCGGCATGTATGCGCTCATCGATTACGTGAACTTCAAGGGCGAGGGCGTCAGCCCCGCCGAACGCTACGATGGCCACGGATGGGGCTTGCTCCAGGTGCTTGAAACGATGGGCGATGGTCCGGCGCTGCCCGCATTTTCAAAGGCCGCGGCCCATGTGCTCGCACAACGCGTGGCGAATGCCCCCAAAGCCCGCCACGAGGCGCAGTGGCTGCCCGGCTGGCGCAACCGCGTCGCGAGTTACGCGGACTAGCGTTTACCCGTCACCAGCAACGAGCCGTTGTAGCCCGGGTCCGGGGAAGTCACCGTGCCGGTCCACGTCGCGCGTTTGCCTTTGAAGACGATCGTCCCGACAATCGCGATGGTCGTCGAGGGGGCCGGTCCCACCGCATACGTCACGGAAACCGCCAATTTCCTGCCGCGCATGCGCGCTTGGCCGGAGCCCGCGCCCTCGAGTCCATCGACCGTCACCCGCCCATTCAGCAAGCCCGTCTTCGAAATATTGAACGTCTGCGTGGTATTCCTCATCACGTTTCCGGAGTTCAATATTCCGTTGTAGAGAAATGTGCCGCGCAGGCTGGTTTTGCGACCGGTAAAAGTAAGCGTCGAGCTGCCGGAAAGCGCTCCGTCGGCCGTCGTCGAAAGCGCCGTTCCCGTGTAGGAACCCGCATAAGGCAGCAGGGTCGGCTTCGCGTGCGCCGCCGCCGCGCCGGCGAGCAAAATAATCGACCCCAGGGCAACGGCGAAACGCGGCAGTTCCATCGCCGCACCATAGGTCCGGCTCTGCGGTCTGTCAAAACGTCGCAGGATGCAGCTTGTCAGCCGCGTTCTCACACGTGAAAACGGGCTGACTCAATGATGACCAAGGAGCAAATTGCCGAGGTGTTGGAGAATTTCGGGCGCCTGCTCGAGCTCAAAGGCGAGAATCCTTTCAAGATCCGCGCCTATTCGAACGCCGTCCGCGCACTGGAAACACTCGCCGAACCGCTCGAAAAACTCGTCGCCGAAGCACGCCTCGACGAAATCGACGGCATTGGAAAAGCGATCGCGGAAAAAATCACCACGCTCGTGCAGACCGGCGCGCTGCCGCAATACGACGAGCTCCGCGAGTCCTTCCCCGCCGATATTCTCACGCTTTTCGAGCTGCAGGGGCTCGGCGCCAAAAAAATCAAACTCATCCACGACACGCTGCGGATTTCCTCGATCAGTTCGCTACGGCGGGCTTGCAAGGATGGCCGCATCGCGGCGATGCCCGGCTTCGGCGAAAAGACCGCCGCGAACATCCTCGCCGCCATCGAGCACCGCAAAAAAAACGCGGGCGCCTTCCTGCTCGGCGATGTCGCCACCATCGCGCAACGCCTGCTCGACGATCTGCGTTCGCATCCCGAGATCCTGCACGCCGAGATCGCGGGCAGTTTCCGGCGCGGCAAGGAAATCGT
Organism: Chthoniobacterales bacterium; assembly: GCA_015655545.1. Lineage (GTDB taxonomy): Bacteria > Verrucomicrobiota > Verrucomicrobiia > Chthoniobacterales > JAATET01 > JAATET01. The sequence goes on from JAATET010000049.1 coordinate 64,015, forward strand.
CCACGATCTCGACATCATCGCCGCCACGCGCGAGCCGAAGCTCGTGAGCGAGGATTTTGCCGCCCACGAGCTGGTCGAGCGCGTGCTCGCCGCCGGCGCGACGAAAACCAGCGTCGTCCTCAAGAACGGCCTGCAATGCGATCTCCGCGTCGTCAGCAGCGCGGAGTATCCGTTCGCGATCCAATATTTCACCGGCAGCAAGGAGCACAACGTGCGCCTGCGCGGCCGCGCGCTGGAACGCGGCTGGTCGCTGAACGAATACCGTTTCAGCGAAGCGGAGGGACGCAAGCTTGCCGAGCCGCTCCCCGAGGTTCGTGAGGAAGGAGGGATCTACCGCTCCCTCGGATTGCGATTCGTTCCTCCGGAGCTCCGCGAAGACCGCGGCGAACTCGAGGCCGCGGCGGAAGGGCGGCTGCCGGCGCTTATCGAATGGCAAAATCTCCGCGGCACCTTTCACAACCATACCACCGCCAGCGACGGCCGTGCGACGCTCGAACAAATTGCCGATGCCGCGATGGAGCTCGGCCTCGAATATCTCGGCATCGCGGATCACAGCAGGAGCTCCGTGCAAGCGAACGGCCTCGATGCCGCGCGCCTCGCGGAACAACGCGCGCAAATCGACGCGCTGAATTCCGGTTACGAGGGGTTTCGCATTTTTTCCGGCACCGAGTGCGACATTTTGAAAGACGGTTCGCTCGACTTTCCCGACGACGTGCTCGCGTCGCTCGACTATGTCGTCGCGTCGGTCCATTCGTCCTTCACGCTCGGCGAGGCGGAGATGACGAACCGTCTCATCAAGGCCATTTCGAACCCGCGCGTCACCATGCTCGGCCACATCACGGGCCGTCTGCTCACCACGCGCGATCCTTACAAAGTCGATATTCCGGCGGTCATCGAAGCCGCCGCGGCGACGGGCACGATCATCGAGCTGAATGCGAATCCGCGCCGCCTCGACATGGACTGGCGCTGGTGGCCGCTCGCGAAGGAAAAAGGCGTGAAGTGCTCCATCAATCCCGACGCTCATTCGACTCGCGGCCTGCAGGATCTTGCCTTCGGCATCCGCATCGCCCGCAAGGGCTGGCTCACGCGCGACGACGTGGTGAATTGCCTGCCCCTCGCGGGGATTCTTGATTTTCTCGCGCGCAAGCGCTGACAAAACGCCCGCGGGAGCAACAGGCAGGCGCACGCCGCTCGACCACGCGCTCATGTCGTGGTAGAGGCAGGCGATGTCTCTCGAACTCTTCTCCAATATTCCCGGCGCTCCTCCCGCCATCGGTCCGTATTCTCCAGCCGTGATCGCGGACGGTCGCTGCCTTTTTATTTCCGGCCAGATTCCATTCGATCCCGCCGCGGGCCAAATCGTGCGGGGAACGATCGCCGAGCAGACCGAAATCGTGCTGACGAATCTCGAGCGTATCGTCCGCACCGCCGGCGCGAGCCTCGCGAAAGTCGTGCAATGCCGCGTCTATCTCGCGACCTTGACGAAAGAAAACTTCGGCGAAATGAACGCGGTTTACGCGCGTTTCTTCGGCGATCACAAACCCGCGCGCACGACTTTGGGCGCGCAGCTTCTGGGTTTTGATGTCGAAATCGAGGCGATCGTCGCCCTGGATTAAATGAGCGCTGCCATTCCGGTCTTGCCGCTGCCGCGGAAGGCCGCCCGGGATTGGGATTCGCTTCGCAGCTCGTTTCGCGGCCGCCCGGCGCTCGACCTCGGCCAGGCGTGGCTCGCGGCTCCCGAGCCGCTCTTTGCCGCCGGCCAGGTGCGGCTCGCGCTTTCCGGCATGTCGCTCGCGGTGGCGGCCATGCTGCGCGATCGCGATGTTTTCAATCCCGTCGAGCATTTCAATGTGCCGGCATTTCCGCACGGCGATGTGTTCGAAATCTTCGTTCAACCGGAGGGACAGCCGGCCTATTACGAATTTCACATCACGCCCTCGGCCGCCTTGTTGCAGCTTCGCTGGCCAGGGCCGATGCGAGCCTTGCCGCTCGACTGGTCCGCCCCAGCCGATCCGCTGCTGCCTTACAAGGTCCGCCGCTGGCGGATCCGCGCTCGCGCTCGCGCCGTCCGGCAGGGCTGGGAAGTGCATGCGGAGATTCCACTGCGCCGCATCTTCGAAGAAACCGCGCCGTGGAACGGCAGCCGCATCCGCGTGAATTTCGCACGTTACGATTATACGCGCGGTCGGCTGCACCCGGTGCTCTCGGCTACGGCGCCATTGAGCGAAGCGGATTTTCACCGCTCGCCCGAATGGCACGCGCTCGAGTTGCGCTTCCGCTAGTTTCCGCCCTGCTGGCGACGCTGGCCGCGGCGCTGCTCCATTTCCTTTTGATACGCCTCCCACTTCGGCTTCTGCTCGGGCGTGAGGATTTGTTCGACCTGTGCGCTGGCGGCCGCGCGGGCCTTCTCGAAAGCGGCGCGGCGATCCTCGCGGCTGATCGACGAGTTTCCCATCTGCTCGCGCAACGGGCCGAACTGCTGCTCGAACACGGCGCGGATTTTCTGCGCCTGATCGTCACTGAGTCCGAGCTCCGTCTTCATCCGCTGCATGCGTTCTTCCGCCCGCTGTTGAAAATTTCCCGGGCCGCCTCCCAAGGGTCGATTGCCGCGGGCATTTCCTTGCGGGGCAGGGGCCGTGGCGGGTTCGGGCACGATGGCCGGAGGCACGCTCTTCACGGTATCCGGCGTGCTCGCCGGCGCTTCCGGAGCGGGGGATGCGACGGCGACGGCCGCGGGTTTCGGTTTGCATGCGATGGGCAAGGCGAGTGCGGCGATTGCGACGGCGAGGGGAATGCGATGAGATTTCATGGAGTCGCCAATCTAACACCGCCGCAGGCTCGGCGTTGCCGATTTTTTGGCTAGAGCGAATCGACATTCAATCAGAGCCAGAGAAGAGAAGCGGCAAGGAAGATGAAGGAGAGGTAGGAGGCATCGTTGCGGTCGAAGCGAGTGGCCAAGCGACGGTGCTTTTTGAGGGAGCCGAAGCAACGTTCGATG
>JAATET010000104.1 GCA_015655545.1 Chthoniobacterales bacterium
CTCGCGCTGGCCGTGGGCATCCTGGTCGACGACGCCACGGTCACGATCGAAAATATCGACCGCCATCTCGAGGAGGGGCTGCCGCTGAAGGAGGCCATCCTCGAGGGCGCGCACCAGATCGCGGTGCCGGCCTTCGTTTCCACGCTCTGCATTTGCATCGTCTTCGTCCCGATGTTCCTGCTCTCGGGTGTGGCGCGGTATTTGTTCGTTCCGCTGGCGGAATCGGTTGTCTTCGCAATGCTCGCTTCCTATTTCTGGTCGCGAACTCTCGTGCCCACCCTCGCGATGTATCTGCTGCGCGATCACGAGCAAAAGGCGGGGGCGCCGGAACCGCGGGGAGTGATTCGTGTTCTGGTTCGCGCGCAGCAATCCTTCGAGCGCGGCTTCGAGCGCTTTCGGTTGGGCTACGACCAGCGGTTGCGTGGAGCCTTGCAGCATCCCGGCCGGTTCGTCACCGGCTTCCTCGCGATCTGCCTCGGCAGCTTCGTGCTTTATCCGTTTCTCGGGCAGGACTTCTTTCCTTCCGTCGATGCCGGTCAGATCCGGTTGCACGTCCGCGCGAAAACGGGCACGCGGATCGAGGAGATGGCCCGCATCTGCGACGAGGTGGAGAAAAAGATCCGCACCGTTATTCCGGCGCGCGACCTCGAGGGCGTGCTGGACAATATCGGCGTGCCCTACAGCGGGATCAACACATCCTACAGCAACAACGGCACGTTCGGCCCTGCCGATGCCGAGATCCTGATGTCGTTGAACGATGGCCACCAGCCCACGGCGGGCTACGTGGAACAGCTCCGCCGGGAATTGCCGCGCGCGTTTCCCGGCGTCTCCTTCTTTTTCCAGCCTGCCGATATCGTGAGCCAGATCCTGAACTTCGGCATTCCGTCGCCGATCGATGTGCAGATCGCCGGGCCGGGACGCAATGCCGCCAAGAATTTTGAAATCGCCGCCAGGCTGCAGGCGCAGATGCGGCGGATTTCCGGCATCGCGGACGTCCATCTGCAGCAGGCCTTCGACCAGCCCAAACTCGACGTGAACGTCGATCGCGCGAAGTCCACCCAATTGGGATTCACCCACCGCGACGTGGCGAACAGCCTGCTCATCAGCTTGAGCGGCAGCGGGCAGACCACGCCGACCTTCTGGCTCAGCCCGGCGAACGGCGTCGTCTACAATCTCATGTCGAAAGTCCCGCAGTATCACATCAAGTCGCTCCAGGACTTGAGGAACCTTCCCATCCAAAGTGCCGGCAGTCGTGACGCGACGCCCCAGATGCTTGCGAATCTCGCCTCGATCAAGCGAGGCACCGGCTCCGGCATCGTCACGCACTACAACGTGATGCCGAGTCTCGACATCTACGCCACCACGCAGGGCCGGCCGCTCGGAAGTGTCGCCGCCGATATTCGCAGGGCCGTGGCCGCGATCGAAAAGGAGCTGCCCCGCGGCAGCACCATCGTCGTGCGCGGACAAGTGGAAACAATGCAGACGTCGTTCCTCGGCCTTGGCATCGGCGTGCTGGGCGCCATCGTCCTCGTCTATCTCCTCATCGTTGTAAATTTCCAGTCGTGGACGGATCCCTTCATCATCATCACCGCCCTGCCCGGCGCGCTCGCCGGCATCGCGTGGCTGCTCTTTCTCACTGGCACGACGTTGAGCGTGCCGTCTCTCATGGGCGCGGTGATGTGCATCGGTGTCGCCACGGCGAACAGCATTCTCGTCATTTCGTTTGCGAAGGAGGTTTACGAGAAGAATGGCTCCGGCATCGAAGCCGCACACGAGGCCGGTGTGGCGCGATTGAGGCCTGTCTTGATGACCGCCCTGGCCATGATCATTGGCATGATACCCATGGCCCTCGGGCTGGGGGAGGGCGGCGAGCAGAATGCCCCGCTCGCTCGCGCCGTGATCGGCGGGCTGCTCTTCGCCACCGTCGCCACTTTGTTTTTCGTTCCCGTCGTTTTCAGCCTCCTGCGGCGGAACGATATGCAACACCACTCACCGGAAGGATCTCATCATGACCGAACTCGAATCACCCGCCCGCTCCCGGCCCACGGCATCGCCTGACCAGCCCGCATCAGCCGCACGACGAGGCAGCCGCATCGTATGGTTTCTTGCGGTGCTGTTCGTTGCCGTTGCGGTCATTGTCGGCCTGCAGCGCTTGCATGCCTCGCGCCAGACCCGCGCGGAGACCGCCGAACTCGCCATCCCTTCGGTGCGGGTGATCACCCCGCGCGTGAGCAAGGCGAATATCGATCTCGTGTTGCCCGGAAACGTGCAGCCCTTCGCGGAGACGCCGATCTTTGCCCGGACCGCCGGCTACGTGAAGCGATGGCTGGTGGACATCGGGACGGGCGTGAAAGCCGGCCAGCTCCTCGCCGAGATCGATTCCCCCGAGATCGATCAGCAGCTTCAGCAAACCCGGGCCGCATTGGAACAGGCGCGGGCAAATCTGAAGCTCGCCACGCTCACGGCCGAGCGCTGGAAGGAGATGCTCGCTCGCAAGACGGTCTCGCAGCAGGAAACCGACGAGAAGCAGGGGCAGCTCGAAGCCGCGCAATCCAGCTTCAACTCCGCACAGGCGGACGTGCGCCGGCTGGAGGAACTGAAGTCCTTCGAGCAAATCTCCGCCCCTTTTGACGGCGTGGTGACCGAGCGGAAGGTGAACGTGGGAGACCTCATCACGGTGGGCAATGCGGCTGCAGATAACGAGATGTTCCGCATCGCGCAGGACGATGTGCTGCGCGTCTTCACGAACATTCCCGAGGGAAATTCGGCACAGATCAAGGTCGGCCAGGAAGCGAAGATCGCGCTCGCCTCGGCTCCTTCCGCTCCAGCCAGCGGAAAGGTTGCCCATCTTGCCGGCGCGATCGATCCCGCATCGCGCACGCTTCTCGCGGAGGTGCAGGTCGACAATCACGACCATCGCCTCCTGGCCGGCGGCTACGCCAGGGTGATCCTGCCGATCCATTCCGACCATCCCGCCCTCGTCGTGCCGGTGAATACGCTCCTCTTCCGTCCCGATGGCACGGTTGTCGGTGTCGTGAACGCAGACAATGTCGTGGAATTGAAGCCTGTGCAGATCGGCCGTGATTTCGGCACCGAGGTCGAGCTCACGAGTGGCGTGGCGCCGACGGACCGCGTGATCCTGAACCCTTCGGATTCACTGGAAGCAGGAGACAGGGTGCAGGTGAAAAGTTGAGCCAGAGAGGCTGGCAGAGGGGACGGGCAGTTTAATACGCCGGAGAAGGCATCGGCTATGTCGCCGATCGAAACTCACCGTCAAAAGTGGCAAGGTCGTCCTCAAGGGAACGGCCAGCGGAGCCACTCGGAGCTTGCGCGATCATGCGTGGTGACGGAGCGTTGCGCTCGATTTTATGACGAAACGAATTCTTTTCGCCCTTTGTCTGTTTGGCGCGATCCACGCCGGCTCGGCGCAGGAGGCACGAGACATCCATCTCGGCCCTGAGACGAGCAACAGCGACCGCAAGCTCGCCCGCGTTTTCAAAAACAAGATCAGCGGATTTCGAATCCGGCTCCGCGCCGAGGTCGTGCGGCTTCTTCCCAGGCACACGCACGGCGGCACGAGGCAGGAGTTCATTGTCGCGCTGGCTTCCGGACAGACGCTGCTCATCGTGCACAATATCGAGATCGCCACGAAGCTGCCGCATTTGAGAGTGGGAAACCGGCTCACGATTTCCGGCGTCTATAAATGGAATTTCGAGGGCGGTGAAATCCATTACACGAATCACGATCCCTCAGGTCTCCAGCCCGGCGGCTGGATCATCCGCAACGGGCGGAGATACCAATAAGCGGACAGCTCGCATGCGCGTCTTTTTTCTCCTTCTCGGCCTCCTGACTCTCGATCTCGCAAAGGCCGAGGATATTCGGGTGCTGGCCGCCGCGAGCCTGACCGATGCGATGGGCGAGATCGCTCCCGCCTACGAAAAGCAGACCGGCGACAAGGTCATCTTCAGCTTCGCCGGCTCGAATGTGCTGGCACGGCAGATTCGCGAGGGAGCTCCCGCCGATGCTTTCGTTTCCGCCGACGACGCGCAGATGAATGCGCTGCAAAAGGATGGCCTGATCGTCGCGAGTTCGCGCCGGGAAATCCTCTCGAACACGCTGGTAATCGTAGTCGGCAAGGAAAGCGTGCTCAAACTCGACTCTCCGCAAAACCTCACGCAGCCTGCGGTCAAGCGCCTGGCGCTGGCCGATCCGAAAGCCGTGCCCGCCGGAGTCTATGCCCGCGAATATCTCGCCAAGATCGGCCTGTGGGACGCGCTCAAGAGCCGCGTCGTCCCGACGGAAAATGTGCGCGCCGCGCTGGCGGCGGTCGAATCCGGCAACGTGGAGGCCGGCATTGTTTACAAGACCGATGCGGGCATTTCGAAGGCGGTGAAGATTGCCGAGGAAATTTCCTCCGCGGAAGGGCCGCATATTTCCTACCCGGGAGCGGTGGTGAGGAATTCCGGGCATCCCGCGGCCGCTGAAAAATTCCTGACGTTTTTACGATCGGAAGCCGCCGGGAAAATTTTTCGGAAATTCGGGTTTATCGTTCCGGAATAGACGGCCTTCCGACTCGCGCCCGGCATCCCGGCGAGAGTCCCGGCTAAACGCGCGCGGTCTGGATTTTCAGGTGAAGCGCGATGTGATCGTTCACCAGGTGCTTCCCGAGAAACATAAAAAATTTTCCGGATCCATAGCGGCTGCCCCATCGAGTCCGATCGATCTCGAACACGGCCTGCGCGGTGACATGATCCGCACCGGCAGCGGCAATGAGGGCGGGAAAGCTGATTTCCCGAGTCACGCCGCGGAGCGTGAAGCCGCCGGTTACCTGGAAATTCGGAGTGCCCGCGGTGGCGTCGCGTATCGCTTCCACGCGAGTCGTCTCGAAGCGTCCGGTGGGGTGCCGCGCGACATCGAAGAAATCGGCGGAGCGCAGATGCCCGATCAACTGCGCGCGAGCTCCGGCGTCCGCGAGATCTTCGCAAACGATGCTGTCGAGATTGATCGTGAATGCGGCGCGAGACAACGCGCCATCACGCCATTCGACCTCGCCATCGGCCAGCCGCAGATGACCGTGGTGGAAATTAAAGAGATTCCGCCCTGTCCAGCGAATGACGCTGGCTTCGACATCGGCGCGATAGAGTCCATGGAGGTTGGGAGCGGACGGAAGCGGCGCCTCGCTCACGACCGGAAGCGCGGCGGCCCTCCATTCGCGAAGGCCGCCGCGGAAATCGATAACGTTCGCATAGCCCGCCTCCCGCAGACGGCTTGCCGCCTCCTCGGAATCGAGCCACGGAGCACCCTCGCCATACACGACGATCGACTGCGAAAAATCCGGGGCAAGCGCGCGCACGTTTTCGACGAAACTCATCTCAAAAACACAGGCATGCTTTGCCTCGCCGATCCGGCGGGCGGCGAAATGCTCCGGCGACGTGACCTGCAAAAGGAGCGGCGGATTCGGCCTGGTGAGCGCGACGACGAGTGCGGTGGCGTTCATGCAACGAACAATAGGACTGAAACGGGCGGAAAACTGAAGTCCTGTTTGTGATCATCCGGCCGCGGAGCGGGAAGGGGAGAGCTTTTCGATCGGAGCGAACGCGCTATTCTCCGAGGCTCGATGACGCCGCGTGACCTCGCCCGACTGCGACTGCAAGCCCAGCAGATCACCTGCTCGGCCGCGCGCGCCGCGGAAGAAGTCGTCGCGAGTTTCGGCGCGATGCAGGCGCAGGACTACGCCAGCGCGCTCTGGGCCATCGGCCTGCGTTTGCCTGCCGCCACCGAGGCTGATGTCGAGCGCGCCGTCGCCGAGCGGCGAATCGTGCGAACCTGGCCCATGCGCGGCACCCTGCACTTCGTGGCCGCAAGGGACGTGCGCTGGATGCTCGAGCTGCTGACGCCGCGGATCATCGCCGGAGCAAAGCGCCGATGGGACGAGCTCGAGTTCACCGACGCGCTCTGGCGCAAGATCACGAAGCTCGTTGGAAAAATGCTGCAAGGCCGCGCACTTACGCGCGAGGCGCTGCTCGAGGAGCTCGAACGCGAGGGCGTATCGACAGCCGGAGGACGCTCCTATCACATCCCATGGAGACTCGCACAGGAGCGACTGCTTTGCTTCGGTCCGCGCGCGGGAAAGCAAAAGACGTTCGTGCTGCTCGACGAATGGGTGCCAAAATCGCGCAAACTTGCCGGCGACGAAGCACTCGCCGAGCTCGCGCTGCGTTATTTCGCAAGCCACGGACCGGCGACGCAGGCGGATTTCGTATGGTGGTCGGGATTGAAATCCGCGGATGCGCGTGCGGCGATCGGCCTCGTTGCATCACAACTCGTGAGTGAAACCGTGGACGGGAAAACTTACTGGATGCGCGGAGATTCCGCACCGCCCGAACCGTCGCAAGGTTTCCTGCTCCCGGGTTTCGACGAATACCTGCTCGGCTACACCGACCGCAGCGCGGCGCTCGACGCGAAGCATGCGGTGAAGATCGTGCCGGGCAGCAACGGCGTTTTCCTGCCGATGCTCGTGAACGACGGTAAAGTCGTCGGCACATGGAGGCGCACGGTCGGAAAACGCGCGGTGACAGTCACTGCGGATACATTCGCGCACACGGCGAAGTCCGCATTCGCTACCGCAACGAAGCGCTACGGAGCGTTTCTCGGCGTCTCCGCGCCTCTGCGGTTTGAATCCGCCGGTTGATCAGCATTGACCGCAGCTCCTGAATTTCGCTCGCCTGCGCACCGTATGAAACTTTTCATTCCCATTGGGTCTGATACCCCGAAGCTTGCTTCGGCTTTGTCTTTTCTTATCGCTGAATCATTTCGACGAGGCCGACGTGAACCACAACGGCTACGTGACGTGGGAGGAGTTCCGGGTCGCTCGGGCGAAGGCCACCGCCTACGACCGTCGGCGGCATATCGAGACTTGCATCGCGGCCACGAGTTGCCGACGGTGGGCCTCGATGAAGACGCGTTTTCTCCTTGTCGGCGTTCTTGCGGCTGCGTTGCACGCGGGGCTGGCGGAAATCGTGATCGGCCCGGATTCGAGCCTCAGCGATCGCCGGCTGGCTGCGGCGTTCGAGAACCAGATCAGCGGATTTCGCATCCGTCTGCGCGGCGAGGTCGTCGAGATATTCCGCCATCACGTCCACAGCCGGGAAAAGCAGGAGTTCGTCGTGCGGCTGAACTCCGGCCAGACCCTGTTGATTATCCATAACAAGACATTCGCCAAGCCGGTCCCGCGCCTGCGTCTGGGCAATCGCGTGTCGGCGCTGGGCCGCTACCGCTGGAACGACGAGGGCGGATACGTCGATCAGACGAACACGCTCTCGTGCGGCTGCAAGTTCGGCTGGATTCGTCGAAACGGCAAAAAATACGATTAGCTCGAATCCGAGCCGTCTTTCGACGATCCGATCGTCAGCCTGCCGTGATCGCGGCGCGCTCGTTGCCAAGCGCGCCGGTCTTCTCGAGGAAATAATCGTAGCCGCCCGGGTAGGGGACGACGGTGCCGGCGTTCACGTGCAGCACCTTGGTCGCGAGCTTTTTGATGAAATGCACATCGTGGCTGATGAAGACGAGCGTGCCTTCGTATTTTTCGAGGGCGAGGATGAGCGACTCGACGGTGTGGATGTCGAGATGCGTCGTCGGCTCGTCCATGAGCAGAAGATTCGGCGGATCGACGAGGAACTTGATGAGATTCAGGCGCGTTTTCTCGCCGCCGCTCAGGATCGCCGTCTTCTTGTAAATCTCGTCTTTGCGGAAAAGAAACGATCCGAGAATGCCGCGGGCGTCGTTCTCCGTGAGCTCGCCGTTGCTGGCCATCACTTCCTCGAGCACGGTTTTATTCGCGTCGAGCGTGGCGGCGCGATGCTGGCTGAAGTAGCCGATTTTCGCGTTGTGGCCCTCGTTGCGCGTGCCTTTTTGAAATTCCAGAACGCCGGCGAGAATTTTCAAGAGCGTGGACTTTCCCGCGCCATTCGGGCCGACGAGCACGGTGCGCTCGCCGCGCTCGATGGTGAGATCGAGACCTTCGTAAACCTTCGTCGGGCCGTAGGCCATGTGGATGCCTTCCAGCGATATCGCGCGCTGTCCGCCGCGGGGCGGCTGCGGGATCTGAAAGCGGAAAGGCTTTTTTGGCGGCGTCGGTTTTTCGATGAGCTCCATGCGCTCGATCTGCTTGAGCTTGCTCATCGCCTGGGAGGCCTTTGACGCGACCTGACGGAAGCGATCGTAGAAATCCTGCAGGTTCGCGATTTCCTTCTGCTGGTTCTTGTAGGCGGCGTTCTGCTGTTCGTAGCGCGCCTCGCGCTGCTCGAGAAACGCGGTGTAGTTACCCTGGTAGGACGTGAGCTTCTGGTCCGCGATGTCGTAAACGGTCTCGATGATCTCATCCATGAACTGGCGATCGTGCGAGATGAGCAGCACGGCGCCGGAGTAGGTCTTCAAATACTGCTGGAGCCACAGCAGCGAGAGGAGATCGAGGTGGTTCGTCGGTTCGTCGAGGAGGAGCAGGTCCGGCTCCATCACGAGCAGCCGCGCGAGGTGGGCGCGCATCACCCAGCCGCCGCTCAGCTCTTTCGCCTTGCGGTCGTAGTCGGTCTCGCGGTAGCCGAGGCCGGAGAGGATTTTCTTGGCCTTCGCCTCGACCTTCGCATCGGCGAGCGCGGTGTGCTTGTTCGTCGCTTCCTGATACTCGGCGCTCTCGACATCGCCCGCGGCTTCGAGTTCCGCGAGCTTCTTTTCCAACGCGGGCAATTCCCCGGCGCGGCCGGTCGCCACATCGAGCACGGTCTCCTCACCGATGGCTTCGCCTTCCTGCGCGAGATGGCCGACCATGGTCCATTCGTCACGATCGATCGTGCCGGCGTCGGGCTCGTCTTTTTTGAGGATGAGTCCGAACAGCGTGGACTTGCCGGCGCCATTCGGACCGACGAGAGCGACGCGTTCGCCATAGTTGACCTGCATGGCGGCATTCTCGAAAAGAGTGCGGCCGCCGAGAGTTTTCTTGAGATTGCGAATGGTAAGCATGGAAAAAGTGATCCGGAGATTACTCGGATTTTCACAGAATTAAACCAATCTGCGCAAATTCCCTCGTCACGGGTCGCTTTTAGTATTCGTCAGAAATCGCTAGTGGAATGCTTGGTAAATGAAAAACTTCCTGCACGCCGCTGTGCCGTAACACGGTCCAGACAGGATCGTCTTCGGAAAGCTGAGTCTTGATGCAGGCAATATGAGAGTCGACGACGAGAAAACCGAAACCGAGCTTTCCGAGTCGCGAGCGCGGTCGGACATCAAGTCCGATGCAACGCGGTAGCGTAATTTTGATTTGCCGTGAACTTTCCTTAAGGACTTCGAAAAAGCTGGTCAGAAGCTTTGTGAAGCCATGACCGAATCCGTCGTCAAATGCTGCTGCAAATGGGAAATCGAGACATTCCTTTCCTTTTAACGAAGGTGCGCCGAAGTAAGAAATTCCAGACTCCACAATGCTCTCGGTCTTTTTGACCAGATAAGAGCTGGGAAGCAAAAGACCGGAAAATCCGGTTTCCGAAAAACGGTGGAGGCTGTGGGTGATCAGCAATGTGTTAGCTAGGAAATTGACGTCGCCTTGTTTGAGGTCGCACTCCGGTGGCTGTTGCTTAACGCCGAACATCTCCTTGTCACCGCGTTGCACGATGATCCCATAGTCTGCGCCGTATTGTGTCGCACTGAAACGATCGAGACCAAGTGGTAGAAGCTGATCGACCAACTCGATTATCTCAGCTGGCGCGGAAATTAGACGCACATCGCCCTGGGGTGTGCGGATGATTTTAGACATGGATATTTCCAAGCAATGCCCAGAGCGTGGGAGAGATATTCGTCAAATAGCTTTTGCTGGATATCGGTCATGCCCTGATGGTGGTTTGTAGATTTTCACAGATTTAAACCAATCTGCGTTAATCTGCGGAATCTGTGGATAAAATGATTGCGATTATTGGCGGCGGCCCGGCCGGCTTGCGCGCCGCCGAGGTGGCGGTGGCGGGCGGCGCCAGCGTGACGGTTTACGACGCGAAGGCGTCGATGGGCCGCAAATTTTTGGTCGCGGGCGGCGGCGGGCTGAATCTCACGAAGCACGAACCTCCGGACCGCTTCGCGGGAAATTATTCCGGCGGACCGGATGGCTTGTGGCGGGAACTGATTTCGGAATTCGATCCCGACGCCTTGCGCGCCTGGGCGGCGGATTTGGGCGTGGAGACTTTCGTGGCGACGAGCAAGCGCGTGTATCCGAAAGAAATGAAGGCCGCGCCGTTGCTGCGACGCTGGGTGCAGCGGCTGCGGCGGAGCGGCGTGAAATTCGCCACGCGCCATCGATGGACCGGGATGCGCGCCGGCAAACCGACCCTGCTTTTTTTCGACGTGCGGGAAGGCGCTCGGACCGCGGAGGCGGACGCCGTGATCTTCGCGATGGGCGGCGGGTCGTGGCCCGAGACCGGCTCGGACGGCGCGTGGGTCTGGCCGCTCGCGCAAAGCGGCGTGGAAATTGCGCCGCTCGCGCCCACGAATTGCGGATGGGAGGCCGGGTGGCCCGCCGCGTTGCTCGCCGACGCGGAGGGACGGCCATTGAAAAACATACGCGCCCGCGCGGGAAATCAGGAGGCGGGCGGCGAGCTGTTGATCACGAAGTATGGCCTCGAAGGCGGCGTGATCTATCAGCTCGGCATCGCGCTGCGCGCGCTGGAGCGGCCCGCGATCGAAATCGATTTCAAGCCGTCGCTCGATGTCGGGCGGCTCGTCGAAAAACTTGGAACGGCAAAGCGGAATCTGCTGGCGGAAGCCCGCCAACGTTGGCGGCTCTGCGACGGCGCATTCGCGATCCTGTCGCATCATCCGGATCGCGACGCGTGGCGATCCGCGGAAGCGCTGGCGCGGGCGGTGAAGGGCTGCCGCGTCGCGTTGCGCGATCCGCGACCGATTGCGGAGGCCATTTCTTCGGCGGGCGGCGTGCGATGGTCCCAGCTCGACGAAAATTTGATGGTCGAGCAGCTGTCCGGTGTTTTCGTGGCGGGCGAGATGATCGATTGGGAGGCGCCGACCGGCGGATATTTGATGCAGGGCTGCTTCGCGACGGGCACGCGCGCCGCGCGCGGGGCGCTCGAATGGCTCGGGAGTGGGTGAATGAGTTTCGGTTTTGCAAACGCGATCGATGCGCATACCGTCTCGCACCATGATCGCCCCAGCCATTCCCAACGACGAAGCGGACCGCCTCGAAAGCCTGCGCTCGCTCGGGCTGCTGGACACGGATCCCGAAGAGCGTTTCGACGCGATCACTCGGCTCGCGACGATGATCTTCGACCTGCCGATCGCCTACATCTCGCTGGTCGATGAGACGCGGCAGTATCTGAAATCGCGGGTCGGCCTCGGCTTTTGCGAGAGCAGCCGGGAGACGTCCTTCTGCGGCCATGCGATTCTCGAGCAGCAGGCGCTCGTGATCCCGGACACGCTCGAGGACGAACGATTTGCGGACAATCCGATGGTGACGGGCGAGCCGTTCGCGAGGTTTTACTGCGGGCTGCCGCTGCGCGGGCCGGGCGGATTCAACGTGGGGACGCTGTGCCTGATGGATTCGAAGCCGCGCGAGCTTTCGGATCACGAGCTGGAAATGCTCAAACAGCTTGGAATCATCGCCGAGCGGGAGCTGCAGCTCGGCAATATCATCCGCATGCAGGACGACCTGCTCAAGACGAAGAACGCGCTCCTCGAGAGTCAGCGGATCGTGACCGAGCAGATGGACGAGGCGCTGGCTTACGTCATTTCTTTACTGCCGGTGGATGTGTCGGAAAAAGTGCGGACGTCCTACCAGTTCATTCCCTCGAACACGCTGGGCGGCGACAGCTTCGGCTTCCATTGGATCGATAACGACCATTTCGCGATCTATCTGCTCGATGTCTGCGGCCATGGCGTCGGCGCGGCGCTGTTGTCGGTCTCCGCGATGAACGTTCTCAAGGGCGAGGCGCTGCCCGGTGTGGATTTTCTCGATCCCTCGCAAGTGCTGCAGGGCATGAATCGCACCTTTCCGATGGACGTGCACAACGGGCTCTATTTCACGATGTGGTATGGCGTGCTGGAGGTCTCGAGCGGCTCGCTGCGCTTTTCCGGAGCGGGCCATCCGCCGGCCGTCATCATCAAGCCGGATGGAACGATCCATCAGCTCGGCTCGCCAAGCCTTCCGGTGGGCTGCTTCGAGGAAACCGCCTATGTTTCCGACGAGGCGAATTTCCCGCGCGATTCCTACCTCTACGTTTTCAGCGACGGCATCTATGAGGTGAAAAATCCGAACGATTCGATGGGCACCTATTTGCAATTCATCGAAACGCTTGCCGGTGCGCCCTCGGCGGAAGCAATCATCGCTCAGGTGCGCGCCCATCAGCAGGCGGAGGCCTTCGACGACGACGTGTCGTTGATCCGGATCGGTTATTGAAACTTCCCGAGCTGTTCGCGGGGAACGAGCCGGTGCTCGCGCTCGCTCCGATGCAGGATGTCACGGACTGGGCGTTCTGGAAATTGATGGCGTCCTACGGCGGCGCGGACCTTTATTTCACGGAATATTTTCGCGTCTACGAAACATCGCGGCTCGACCGGAATATCCTGCGCTCGATCACCGGGAATCCCACAGGCCGCCCCGCGATCGCGCAGATGATCGGAAACGACATTCCCGCGCTCGTGCGCACGGCGAAGGAATTGCAGCGGCATCCGGTGGCGGCGATCGACTTGAATCTCGGCTGCCCGGCGCCGGTGGTTTACCGGAAATGCGCGGGCGGCGGGCTGCTGCGCGATCCGGCACGGGTGGATCGCATCCTCGGAGCCTTGCGCGAAGCGGTGGAAATTCCATTCACCGTGAAGACGCGGATCGGCTTCGACTCGCCGGAAGTCTTCGAGGAGTTACTGCCAATTTTTGCGAAGCATTCGCTCGATCTTTTGACCGTTCATGGTCGCACGGTGCTCGAGATGTATCGCAGCGAAGTGCACTACGACTACATCGCGCGCGCGGCGGAAGCGATGTCCTGCCCGGTGATGGCCAATGGAAATCTCGACTCCGCGGAGACGGCGTTGCGAGTGGCGGCGGAAACCGGCGCGCGCGGCGTAATGATCGGGCGCGGCGCGATCCGAAATCCATGGATCTTCGACCAAATCCGCACGGCGCGGCGCGGCGAGGCGGTGCGCGAGCCGACCGGTCATGTGGTGCTGGAATACGTGAACGAGCTCTATGCAGCGACCCTGCCGGCGGGCATCGACGAGAAGCTGCATGTGCAGAAGATGAAGAAATATCTGAACTTCATCGGAGCGGGCGTCGGGACTGAATTCCTGCACGACATCCGGCGCGTGAATACGCCATCGGAATTTTTCCGGGCATGTGAATCATGGCTCGATCACTCCGAGCCGATGACGTTGCGCGATCAGGCTCGCTAGTCCGCTTTGGAGTGAATCAGCGACGCTTCGAGTGGAGGATGCGCCCCGTGGGCGTGCGTCTCGTGAAAGCGGATTTCCGGTGTGCCGCACAGCCGCTTCGAAAGGTCGACCGGATCGCCGACACGGACGTCCTCCGGATCGACTTGATAGGACCACACGTCGAAGCCCGTGAGCGCGGCCGCGCCGTAGAGCGTGGTGAAGGCGCTGTTCACGGCGTCGTAGCCGGCGGAAATGCGAATGCGGCCCGTGCGGGGCGTATTGAAACGCGCGTCGAAAACTTGCCAGCGCCCGCCGAGGAAAACTTCCATGTAGGCGTGAAAGTCCATCGGCGTTCCGGGATCCGTGCAGCCGATGTCGGGGACGTAGCCGCTTACGTAACGGGCGGGGATGTTGAAAGTGCGGCAGAGGGCGACCGCGCAATGTGCGAGATCGCGGCAGACGCCGTAGCGGCGCTCGATGACGTCGTGCGCGGAAATATTCGGGCTGCCGGAGCCGGTGCGGTATTCGATATTTCGATGCACCCAGTCGCAAATGGCGCGCACCCGCGCGAGGCCGTGCGGCTCTTTGCCAAAGTGATCCCAGGCGAAGTCGAGCAGCTTGTCGGAGTCGCAGTAGCGCGTGGGAAGCGTGTAGCGCAGGAGCGAGGCAGGCAGCAGATGCGGGGGAATCGGCTCGTCGAGGTGGGCAAAATCCTCGCGTTCGCTCGGCACCATCACGATGGAGTCGAAGCGCAGGAGATTCGTGCCCGGTTTCAACACGAGGCGATAGACGATGTTGCCGTGGTCGTCCTCGAACTCCGTCGCGAACAGGTCCGGATGAAACTCCACGCTTTCCTGGCGGATGGATTGGTAGGTGTCGTGGCGCGGCTTGAACGTGACGAGCGCGGGCACTTCGTCGGCGCATTCGTAAGTGAGCTCGCAGCCGGCGCGAACGGCGAGGTCGAGCACCGGCATGGGCACCGCGGTGGCGGAATGGCTATGGTCTTCCCTCATGGGTCTTGGTTGCCGATAAATCGCAGCCGCCCTAGCTTCTGACTGTATCGCGACTGCGCAACCCGAAAATTTTCGCCATGAATCCCGAATCCTTCCGCGCCTCTTGTCTAAAGCTGTTGCCGGAAGCGCTGGATTTTCTGCGGGAGATGGTCGCGACAAATAGCTTTACCAGCAATGTGGCCGGGGTGAATGCCGTGGCGATGGTCGTCCGGGAGAAATTTGCCCCGCTGGGTTTTCGATCCACGCCGATGCCGGGGCCCGCGGGCTGTGGCGAGCATTTATTCCTGACGTCGGAACGGAAGCCGGAGCTGCCCGCGTTGGTGCTGGTCTCGCATCTGGACACGGTGTTTCCGCCGGAGGAGGAGTTGCGCAATCATTTCGAGTGGCGGCGCGAAGGCGATCGCATCTACGGCCCGGGGACGAATGACATCAAGGGCGGGACGGCGCTGATTTACTTGATGCTGGCGGCGATGCGCGAGGCGTCGCCGGAGCTGTATGCGAGCGCGAAC
>JAATET010000099.1 GCA_015655545.1 Chthoniobacterales bacterium
GGCAGAGCGTCTCGACGTTGTTCACGATCGTCGGCGACATGTAGAGGCCGAGCACCGCGGGAAAATAGGGCGGCTTGATGCGCGGATACGGGCGCTTGCCCTCGAGCGACTCGATGAGACTCGTCTCCTCGCCGCAGATGTAGGCCGCCGCGCCCTGGTGGACGTAGATGTCGCAGTCGAAGCCGGAGCCGTTGATATTTTTTCCGACGAGGCCCTTTGCTTTCGCTTCCTTGATCGCGTTCCAGACGATCTTCGCCGCGTGCGGGAATTCGCAGCGTATGTAGATGTAGGCGAGATTGACGTTCAGCGCCCAGGCGGCGATAAGCACGCCCTCGATAAGCTGGTGCGGATCGTGGTGCAGGATGTAGCGATCCTTGAACGTGCCGGGCTCGGACTCGTCGCCGTTCACCGTGATGTAATGCGGCTTGCCGTCGTCGCGCTTGATGAAGCTCCACTTCACGCCGCACGGGAAGCCGGCGCCGCCGCGGCCGCGGAGATTCGCCGCTTTCACGGCGTCCACGATTTCCTGCGGCTGCATGCCGAGCGCCTTTTTGAGCTGCTCGTAGCCGCCATGGGCGACGTAGGTGTCGATGTCGTTCGACCAGCCGAGGCGGCTGATGTTTTCGAAAATAATGCGCCGCTCGCGCGGATGCGGCTGTGGGATGAGCGAGACCATGAAAATCAGCTGTATTGCTTCACGATGTCGCCGACTTCCTCGGTGGTCACATTTTCGTGGAGTTCGTCGTTGATCAGGCAGACGGGCGCCGTGCCGCAGCTCGCGAGGCATTCCACGAACTCGACGCTGAATTTCCCGTCCGCGCTGGTGGGCGGCGCGTGGCCGAAGCCGTGGTGCCCGGCATGGGCATCGACGCCGGCCGCTTCGCAAAATTTCTCGCGCAGCGCGTAGGACCCTGCCATGGCGCAGGCCAGCGTGCGGCAGACGCGGATCACCGTCTTGCCCGCGGCCTCGCGGCGGAACCACGGGTAGAAGGTGACGAGTTCGTAGATGTTCACCGGCGTGAGCTCGAGCTTCGCGGCGATCCACTCGATGCCGGTGTCGTCGATGAAGCCGAAATGGTTCTGCCAAAGATGCAGCAACGGCAGTGAGGCGCTGCGCTTGGAAACCGGATAATGGGTGATCGCCTCTTCGATCTCCGCCAGCAGATCGGCGGGAATGTGTTCAGCTTGTTGGGAAGTCGCTTCGCTGGTCATTGTCCGACGAAGAGATACGCCAGAAAAACATGCGCCCGTCCATGCTCAATTTGCGGAAGATTGCGCTCGGCCGCGGCTCGTATTTTGGCAATGCAAATTGCGACCTCGCCTCGCCGCGATCCATGCAAATTGTCGCCTGGGGATCGAGGTCGGCTCGCAAGGAAGCCAAGTGCTTTGCAGAGGCGGATCGGCATCGGCGCGGCTCTGCTCGCTATTTGCACCGGAGGTTATCCGGTGCATATTGTGCGGTGACCTCACGCCGACGCCTCGCCCTTTTTATCGCCGCCGCCCTCCTCGGAGCAGCGTGGCTGAATGCCGCGCAAGAGAAGCGGGCGGCCTGCACGACGGGCAGCTGCTCGCCCATGGCCGCGATCCTCACCGCCATGGCGAACGACTCAAAAGCCGCTGCTCGCTAGCACGAACCCTAACGGTCGCACTCGCCCATCACGAAGTCGATGCTGCCAAGAATGCTCACCACGTCGCTGACAAAATGGCCGGGCATGATCTTCTGGCAAATGCTTAGATTCACGAACGACGGGGCGCGGATTTTCATCCGATACGGCACGCCGCCACCGAGGCTGTAGATGTAGAAGCCGAGCTCGCCCTTGGGATTTTCCGCGCCGAAATAGATCTCGCCCTTCGGCGCTTCCACGCCTTCCGTCGAGACGATGAAATGGTGGATGAGCTCCTCCATTTTCGTGAGCACCGCGACCTTGTCGGGCAGCGTGCTCTTGGGATCGTGGACGTTGATTGGGCCGGAGGGAATCGTCTGCGCGACCTGCTCGAGAATGTTGCAGCTCTGCTTCATTTCCTCCATGCGCACGAGATAGCGGTCGAAACAATCGCCGACCGTGCCCACGGGAATTTCAAAGTCGTATTTCTCGTAGTCGAGATACGGATGCTTGCGGCGCAGGTCGTGCTCGATGCCGCTGCCGCGCAGGTTCGGGCCCGAAATGCCGTAGGCGATCGCGTCCTCCTTCGAGATCACGCCGATATCCTTCGTGCGGTCGATGAAAATGCGGTTGCGCGTGAGCATCGCGTCGAGATCCGCGTGCACCTTGCGAAACGAATCGACGAATGCCTTCATCTGCGGCAGGAACGCTGGCGGCAGATCGCGCGTCTGCCCGCCGACCCGCGTATAGCTGGTCGTGAAGCGCGCGCCGGTCAGCAGCTCGATGAGATTGTAGATTTTCTCCCGCTCGGTGAACGTCCAAAGAAAAACCGTCACCGCGCCCACATCCATCGCGAAAGCCCCGAGGCCCAGCAAATGCGCCGAGATGCGCGCCAGCTCGCAACAAATCACGCGAATCGCCTTCCCGCGCGGAGGCAGCTCCCATCCCATCAATTTCTCGACGGCGAGCGCATACGCCACGTTGTTCGCCAGCGGCGCGAGGTAGTCCAGCCGGTCCGTATAAGGCACGAACTGGTTGTATTGCATGTTCTCCGCGATCTTTTCGTCACCACGATGCAGGTAGCCGATATCGGCGTCCGCCTTGGTGATGAGTTCCCCGTCGAGCTCGAGCACGATCCGCAGCACGCCGTGCGTGGACGGGTGCGACGGACCCATGTTCAGCGTCAGTTTCTCACCCAGCAGCTCGCCGCCTTCCTGCGCGGTTTCGAGGGCATGAATGCTGCGCGCCAGCGTGTCGGGTTGCTCAATCGTGGTAGGCATTTTCGTTTTCGGATTTGAACAGGTGGCCGCTTTGTGAAAAATTTCACAAAGTCTGTGAATCAACCGCCAACATCACCAGCCGGCCCCCAAAATGCAAGCTTGCCCGTCGTCGTCATCATTGGGGGAGGGTTTGGCGGCCTGAGCGCCGCGCTGGCCCTGCGTCACGCGCCCGCCCGAGTGATCCTGCTCGACCGGACAAACCACCATCTTTTCCAGCCGCTGCTCTATCAAGTGGCGACTTCCCAGCTCTCGCCCGCCGACATTGCGAAGCCCATTCGATCGATTCTGCGCGACCAGGAAAACACGACCGTCGCCATGTCGTTCGTGAAAGAAATTCTGCCCGAGACGCGAGAAGTCGTCACCACCGGCCGCCGCATCAAATTCGACTATCTCATCGTCGCCGGCGGCGCGCGACACTCCTATTTCGGCAAGGACGAGTGGGAGAGATTCGCCCCCGGCCTCAAGAGCATGGGCGACGCCATCGACATCCGCCGCCGCGTGCTCACCGCATTCGAACAGGCCGAGAAATACGAGGACGACGCCCGCCGAAAAAGCGCGATGACTTTCGTCGTCGTCGGCGCGGGCCCGACCGGCGTGGAAATGGCCGGCGCGATCTCCGAACTCGCCCACACGTCTCTCAAGTCCGACTTTCGCCGCATCGACCCGAAACAGACGCGCGTGCTCCTCGTCGAAGCCGGCCCGCGCGTGCTCCCGACCTTCACCGAAGGCCTCTCGAAAAGCGCCCTCCACCAGCTTCAAAAGCGCCTGAATGTCGAAGTGCTGTTGAACACCCGCGTGACCGGCATGGGCGAGAGACTGGTCGAACTCAACGGCGAACCGCTCGCCGCGCACACCATCATCTGGGCCGCAGGCAACAACGCTTCCCCGCTCGCGAAGCACCTCGGCGGCGAGATCGACCGCGCCGGCCGCGTGCTCGTGAATCAGGATCTCACCGTCAACGGCCATCCCGAGATCCAGGCCATCGGCGACATGGCCTTCGTGAAAGACAAAAAAGGAAATCCCGTCCCCGGCGTCGCTCCCGCCGCGATGCAGATGGGCCGCCACGCCGCGAAAAACATCCTGCGCCAGCTCAAGGGGCAGCCGCCCGCGCCATTCCGGTATGTGGACAAAGGCAGCCTCGCCACGATCGGCCGCCACGCCGGCATCGCCGACTTGAAAGGCCTTCGCTTCAGCGGCTGGCCCGCATGGTTCGCGTGGGCGCTCATTCACCTCTTTTTCCTGATCGGCTTCCGCAACCGCGTCTTCGTGTTTTTCGCCTGGGCCTGGGCCTACGTCACCTATGGCCGCGGCGCCCGCCTCATCACCGAGCCTCCGGGCAGCAAGGGCTGACCCGATCGATCAATCGAC
>JAATET010000055.1 GCA_015655545.1 Chthoniobacterales bacterium
CCTTCCTCGACGCCTACAACTTCGCCAGACGCCTTAAAACCTTAGCCGGCCTGACTCCCTTCCAGTTCATCTCTTCCTCCTTCCAAAAGGAACCTGATCGCTTTACTTTAAATCCGTTCCACCTCTCTCCGGGACTGAACACCTAGGAGGACGCTACGTGCTCATTTTCAACGAGCACGCGCAGCTACGAGAGCAGCTGCATGAATCGCAACTCGCGCCCATAAGCCATTTATGGAAAAAAACTTATGAGGTGTTCCGGAATATCCGTAAAAAATCCGCCCAGATTTCCCGCGAAATTACGTTTCGGATTTGTCGCTCACCGACATTCCTTCCGCCGCGTTTTGGCCGCTCTGTCGCGATGTTTTTTCGTCAGGCGCAATGCGCCTCGACGACTTTTTTGATCGCCTCGACGCTGACTGGCTTGGCCAGAAACGGAAATCCCCCGATGTCGGTCTCGTTGCCGGCTTCCTTCGGCGAAACGATGGCCGTGAGAAAAACAATCGGAATGCCGGCCAGCTCCGGATCGGCCTGAATCTTCGAGGCCACATCGCCACCGTCGATCTCGGGCATGACAACATCGAGAAAAATGATGTCGGGCATGAAGGCGCGCGCGACTTCCACCGCTCGCAACCCATCGTTCAATTCCTCGACTTGAAATTGGCCCGTGCTTTCCAGCGTAAGCCGGAGCAACCGGGTAAAGGCGGATTCGTCGTCAACGATGAGGATGCGTTTCATGATATGTCTTTGGCTTTAAAGGTAAGTGTGGCGACGGCGCCTCCCGTATCGCGATTTCGCATCACGACGGTGCCGTGCTGAAGATTCATAATAGATCGCACGACGCTCATGCCCAGGCCGGTTCCCTTGCCGGTCGGTTTCGTCGTGAAAAACGGCTCGAAAACCCGCCCCAGCATTTCGGGAGGGATGCCCGGCCCGGTATCCGCGACCTCGGCCACGACCACCTGGTCACCCACCTGGAACACCTCACTGCGCTCGCCGCCGATATTGGCGCCCACTCCGGTGATCTGCTCGGCGCGTGTGCGCACGGACAACGTTCCTCCCTCGGGCATGGCTTGCAGCGCGTTCGTAAAAAGATTCACGAAGACCTGGCTGACCTTGCCGCGATCCACGAGCACCTCGGGGATTTCCGCCAGATCGAGATCGACCTTGTGCGCGTCGCCGCGAATTTCGCCGCGCACGAGCTGGACCGCGGAGCGGATGATCGCATTCAGATCGTGCGCGTGCAGCTCCACGCGGCGGGGCGCGGAAAAATCGAGCAGCCCCTTGATCACGTCGTCCGCGCGCGTGACCGCATCCGCCAACTCCTTGAGCACCTCGGCCGTCGTCTCATCCCCGCCGTATTTCCCCGACAAAAATTCCGCGCCCATGGAGATGATCGCGAGTGGATTTTTGACCTCATGCGCGACGCCGGCCGCCAATCGGCCGATGGATTTCAGCTTCTCGGCTTCGATCAATTGGAGCTGCACGTTGTGCAAATCCTCGTGGACGACGCGCAGCTTCTCCAGAGCGGTGGAGAGCTCCGCGTTGGCGGCGCTCAGGCGATTCCGCTCTTCGGCAAGCTCGATTTCCAGCTCCTTGAGCTCGGTCAGATCCCGGGTGACGCCGAAGGTGCCCACGATCCGTCCATGCCTGTCTCGCAATGGAAGCTTCGTCGTGCTCGACCACTCGGTGCGCCCGTCCGGAAGCGTGCGCTGGTTGATTTTCCCGACGATCCGCTGCCCATTCTCGATCACTCGCTGCTCGTCGGCAAACGTCGCTTCCGCATGCTCGGGCGTGTAATAATTGAAGTCCGATTTCCCGATCAACCCCGCGGGATCGCCCGCCTTGAGCCAGTCCGAGACCGACGCGCTCACGCGAAGGAAACGGCTATGGCGATCCTTGAAATAAATTTTATCCGGCACGTAATCGAGCAGCGCGCGGAGGAGGTCGCTGTCCTTTTTCAACTCCCGTTCGATGCGCGCGCGCTCGAGCGACCACCGCATCGAGCGCTCGAGACGCGGCGGCGTGAGCTTGCCTTTCACCAAATAATCCTGCGCGCCGATGTGCAGCGCGTGCAGGGCGACATCCTCGCGCGAGCTGTGATCGATGACGATGAACGGCACATAGCCGCCGAGCGCGGGCTGTGCCGCGAGTTGCGCGAGTCCGTGCAGGCCATCTTCGCCGACATCCGCGAGCACGAGATCCGCCGTTTCCCGCTCCAGGGCGGCATCGGCGGCCGCGACGTTCGGAAATTCGTGAATGATGCGGAAGCCGTGTCCGACCAAATGATCGACGAGATCGCGCAGCCGCGGAGCGGAACCTTCCGGCTCGATGACAAGCAGCCGGACGGTTTGCGTGGTTCTGGGGACTGTGACGCTGTCGGCGATCTTCGTCACGGATTCATTGTCGCATCGCTCCAGGCACAACGCGAACTAAATTCCAGCGCGGCTCAATTCACGAGCTCGGCAAAATCCGAGACGTCGAGCCTCGCGAAGGCAGCCTCGGCATCGACGGTCCCCGCGAGCAGTTCGCGCTTCCGTCGCTGGAGATCAAGCACGCGCTCCTCGATGGTGCCGCGCGCGATCAGCTTGATCGAGGTCACCACGTTTTTTTGTCCGATGCGGTGAGCCCGATCCGTCGCCTGCGCTTCCACCGCGGGATTCCACCACGGATCGAAATGAATGACCGTGTCGGCCGCCGTGAGATTCAGACCCACGCCGCCGGCCTTGAGGCTGATCAGGAAAACCGGAATCGACGCGCTGGTTTGAAATTTTTCCACGACCGCGCCGCGATCTTTCGTCGAGCCATCGAGCCGGCAAAAAGCGACCCCGTCGGTTTCGAGCGCGGACTCGATGAGATCGAGCATCGATGTGAATTGGCTGAAAACGAGCACGCGGTGCCCTCCGTCGATCGCCTCGCCGAGCAGCTCCCGCAGCGCCGCGAGCTTGGCGGATGCCACGGAGTCGTCGTCCGGCTTGGACGAGTCCCCCGTGACGCCGAGCAGACGCAAATCGCAGCAGGCCTGCCGCAGCCGCAGCAGCGCGGTGAGCACGCGCATCCGCGCGGCGCCGGCCTGGCCACGATCATTGAGCTGATCGATCTGCGAACGCGCCGCCTCTTGCAGCCGCGCATAGGTCGCGCGCTGCCCGGGGGTCAACTCCACCTCGATCACCTGCTCGATCTTGTCGGGCAAATCGGTGAGCACATCCTGCTTGCGCCGGCGCAGCAGATACGGGCCGATGCGCCGCGAGAGCCGCGACCAGAGCGTTTTATCCCCGCCGTTGAGCAGCGGCGTTTCGTAACGATCGCGAAAGTCGCCGCGGCTTCCGAGATAGCCGGGCAGCAGAAACTCGAAAAGCGACCAGAGATCGCGCACGGAATTTTCGATCGGCGTGCCCGTGAGAATGAACCGGCTCGCCGCCGCCAGCGCGCAGGCCGCTTTCGCATTCTGGCTGTCGGGATTTTTAATGTGCTGCGCTTCGTCGAGAAACACGGCGGCGAATCCGATCGCGCGATAGCGGTCGACGTCGCGCCGCAACAGCGCGTAGCTGGTGACGATCAGCCGATGCCGCGGAATCTCCGCGAAACGACTCTCGCGATCCGGCCCGTCGATCGTCAGCACCGGCAACCCGGGTAAAAAATGCTCCGCCTCGCGTTTCCAATTCCACACCAGCGAGGACGGGCAGACGACGAGCACGCAGCCCGGGCTTTTTGAGGGTTCGGCTGCGCCAAGGGCCTCGATCATCGCGAGCGCCTGCACGGTTTTGCCGAGGCCCATTTCATCCGCCAGCAGGCCGCCGTGTCCGGCTCGCGCCCGGGCCAGCAGCCACAACGCACCATCGACCTGATAGGGACGAAGCCTATCCCGCAAAGCGCCGAGATCTTTGGCGGATGTTTTTCCCGCATCTTCCGCGGACCTTCCTTTCCATTGTGCGATGCTCGCCTCGACGTAGCCGCGAAACTCCGGCGCGATGCGGTAGCCGCCAGCTTCCTGGCGCGGATGGCAATCGCGCAGCACCTCCTCGAGATCGGCGGCGAGCACGGGATCGGCGATGGCGATTTTTCCGCTCTTGAGCTTGAGATGGGGCTGGCCGCCTTGCAGCAGCCGGGCGAGGTCGGCGTGCGACAGCATCGCCTCGACGCCCGCGGTGTGGTGAATGCGCACGTCGAGCCAGCCGTCGCTGGATTCGCGAATCGCAAATTGCGGTTCGATGCGCACGAGGCCGCTCGTGACGTGCTGGAATCTTTCGCCTTCGGCGACCGTCCATTTCGCGCGCCATCGCGGCAGCGTGGCCGCGAAAAATTTCACCACCGCATCCTCGCCCTGCAGCGCCGCCTTGCCGCGAAAATCACGAAAGCCGCCTTCCATCAACTCGGCGAAGACTTCGCCCTCGGCCGGTGAATTCGTCGCGCCGGGCGTGACGTAGGTAAATTGGATGTCGGCTTCGAGATGCCGCAGCGAGCCTTCGAGGGTAATGGTGACTCGCGGTCTTTCCTGCGTCGCAGCAGTGGCCGGGGTCCGCGCCGTCGCGACCGGCTTTCCCTCCGCGATGGAATGCGCGGCAATGGGCTTGAGCACTTGCAACCCGACCGCCACGGAATGCGCGCAGATGATCCCTCGCACGCGCGAGTCGCGGCACGGGCAGATGTTTTCCACATCGATGCGATTGTTCAGCTTGAGGCCGCAGAGAAACTGTTTGCCGCCCTCGGAGAGCCGCCCCTTGAGCAGCGGCGGCTCATAGGCCGCCGCGACGACACGACCGGCGGCATGGATCGCCCGGGCCTGCTTGAAGACCGGCCAGCCGCACATCGAGATGAGAAATTTTTCGGTGAGTTCCACGAAGCGAGGACTCAGAAGTGACAAGCGCGCGGGAAAAGTGCAAATCTTGCCGTCTCGCCATGCGTTTCCTCCGCACGTTCGTCGCACTGCTCTCCATCGCCACAAGCCTGCGCGCGGAGCCGCCGACGAAATCGCGCGTGGGCATTTATGACCGGCCGCCGTTTGCCGTGAAGGATGCGGACGGCAAATGGAGCGGCCTCGCTGTGGATGTCTGGGAGCGGGTGAGCAGCGAGCTCAACCTGCCCTACGAATATGTCGAGACGTCGCTGGAGGATGCGATCGCCCAAACCGCAGCCGGCAAACTCGACCTCGTCGTGGGAGGAATCGGCGTCTCTCCCGATCGTGCGAAGCTCGTCGAGTTCAGCCAGCCGTATCTCGCGATGCCGGCGGCCGTCGCCGTGCTCAAGCGGAACCAGGTGCCGCACTGGACGGATTTCGTCCGCGACGTGCTCGCGCATGGCGTCGGCTTCATGCTCGTCGTGCTCGTGGTGGCAATGCTGTTTTTCAGCGTGATGCTCTGGCTCGTGGAGCGGCGCGTGGATCGCAGCCATTTCGGCGGGCGGCCGTGGCACGGGTTCGGCTCCGCGCTGTGGTTTTCCGCGGTGACGATGACGACGGTCGGCTACGGCGACAAGACCCCGCAGTCCGTCCCGGGCCGCGTGGTCGTGTTTTTCTGGATGTTTCTCGGCGTGGTCATCATCAGCGTTTTCACGGGCGCGGTCGCTTCGAGCATTACCGCATCGCGCCTGGACGCCCGGATCGTTCACGCGCGGGATTTGTCGAAATACCGCGCCGGCGTGCTCGCTGGCTCTCTCGCACAAAATCTGCTCGGCAGCGTGGGCATTCCGTCGAAGGTTTTCTCCACCGTCGAGGAGGGGCTGCACGCGCTCGAGGCCGGCACGATCACCGCGTTCGTCGATGGAGAAGTCAGCCTGCGCTATGCCGTGAATCGCGATTATCCCGGCGAAATTCTCGTCGATCCCCTGCCGACCACTCATCTCACCTACGCCTTTGCCGCCCGCCCCGGGCTGCCGCCCGGGCAGCTCAAGGCGATCAACGTCGCGCTCATCGAGCAGGTCACGCAACCGGGCTGGGAGCAGGAAGTGGAGCGCTGGCTCGGCCCGCCCGCGACGCAATAGCTCATCGCGTCACCGGCACGACCCGCCAGTCCACGCGGCCCGATTCATCGATCTCGAGCCACGCGTAGCTGCAGGGGGCTCCGTGATTCGGTTTGCCGACCGTGCCGGGATTCAGCACGCGCGTGATGCCGATCTGCTCGTCCCGCGGCACATGAGTGTGGCCGTGCAGCAAAAAATCCGCACCCTCGAGCCGCAACGGCGGAATGTGGATCAACAAAAACGAACGACCTCCGCGCTCGAGTAAAAGTTTTTCGGGCAAATCGATGTCGTAATCGCAATTCCCGACGACGCCGTGAAATGGCGGCCCGAGCCGCCGCACCGCCGCCACCATCAGAGGGTCGGTGAAATCGCCGAGATGCCAGATTTCGTCGGCGGCGCGAATCGCCTCGGCGACCTGCTGCGGCAGGTGCCCGTGGGTGTCGGCAATAACGGCAATGCGCATGGGAGGAGTCTTATGTCTTAAGTTTGTAAGTTTTAAGGGGAGCGTCCATCCGTATTCGCCGTTGAACTTACAAACTTAAAACTTAAAACTTAAGACTCCATGACGCCGTCCGCACATCAGCACGTCCTCGATTTGATCGCCTACGAACCCGGCAAGCCGGTCGAAGAGCTCGCCCGCGAAATGGGGCTCGAGCCTTCCGACATCATCAAGCTCGCCTCCAACGAAAATCCACTCGGCCCCTCACCGAAGGCGCTCGCCGCCATGCGCGACGCACTCGAGCGCGCCCACTTTTACCCCGATGGCGGCGCGTGGACCTTGCGCGGCGCCATCGCGGAAAAGCTCGGCCTCGAACGCGGGAACGTCGTGCTCGGCAACGGCTCGAACGAGATCATCGAATTTCTCGGCCATGCGTTTTTAAAACCCGGCGACGAGGTCGTGACGGCACGGCATGCGTTCGCCGTTTATACGCTCATGGCCCAGCTCTTCGGGGCGAAGACCATCGAAGTTCCCGACCCGGGCTACAAACATGATCTCGACGCGATGCTCGCGGCGATCACACCGCGCACGCGTCAGGTCTTCATCGCGAATCCGAACAACCCGACCGGCACGCTCGTCGGCCAGGCGGAAATCGACGCGTTCATGGCGCGGGTGCCCGGGCACGTCGTCGTCGTTTTCGACGAAGCCTACTACGAGTTTCTCGACGAGGCGCCGGATGTGCTCAAATACGTGCGCGAAGGCCGCAACGTTGTGGTGATGCGCACGTTTTCAAAAATCCAGGGTCTCGCCGCCCTGCGCATCGGCTATGGCCTCGCGCCCGAAAACCTCGCCAGCGTGCTCCAAAAAACGCGGCAGCCATTCAACGCAAATGCCATCGCGCAGGCGGGCGCCACGGCAGGCCTCGCGGACGAAGAGCACATGCGCAGGACACGCGAACTGACCACCGAAGGCCGCGATTATTTCCAGAAAGCGTTTGCGGAAATGGGACTGGAATACGTTCCGAGCCATGCGAATTTTGTCCTCGTCCGCGTCGGAGATGGCGACGCCGTTTTCCAGACGCTGCTCAAACAGGGCATCATCGTGCGTGCGATGCGCAGCTACAAACTGCCCGAGTGGATTCGGGTCTCCGTCGGCACGATGGCGCAAAACCGTCGCTTCGTGGCGGCGCTGCGGGAGTTGTCCGTGGCGGCAGCAGCCGCCTAGCGGTCGAAGCGAAACAGCCGGGCGGCGGCGTTCGCTCTTCCGGCGCTGGAAGACACAATCGACATTCAAATCCATGTTCACGAGATCGCATCCCGACCCCCGAAGAGACGGATGACTGTGTTGCGGGCTTGAGTGCCGGCGGGCTTCCGGGCGAGGCTGCGAGATGCTTTTCGACGACACCATCGCCGCTCTCTCGACGCCGCCCGGCGAGGGGGCGATCGCCGTGGTGCGCCTGTCCGGGCCGAGGGCTTTGGAAATCGGCGATCAGGTTTTTCGAGGTCAAAAATTGGAACGCCGGATGGCGGTTTTTGGTCGGATTTACGATGGGGATGAAGCGGTGGACGAAGTCGTGGCCACAGCTTTCCAAGGACCGGCGAGTTACACAGGCGAAGATGTCCTGGAAATCAGCTGCCACGGCGGCGTGCTCGTTTCGGCGCGAGTTTTGGAGACGGTGCTGAAAGCGGGCGCGCGCGCGGCGGGGCCGGGGGAATTCACGCAGCGCGCCTTCCTCAATGGAAAAATGGATCTCACGCAAGCGGAGGCGGTGATGGATCTCATTCGCGCACAGACGCCGCTCGCCGCCCGATCCGCCGCGGAGCAGCTGCGCGGGCGGATCGGCGAAGAGATCATGGCGATTCGCGAGGCGATCCTCGACATCGTCGCGCATGTCGAAGCCTACATCGATTTCCCCGACGAAGACATCGACCCCGACACCGGCGCCGCGATGCGCGGACGGATGATCACGGCGCGCGAACGC
This sequence comes from Chthoniobacterales bacterium, assembly GCA_015655545.1. GTDB lineage: Bacteria > Verrucomicrobiota > Verrucomicrobiia > Chthoniobacterales > JAATET01 > JAATET01. Next base: position 8,376 of record JAATET010000055.1, read on the forward strand.
ATCACCAGATTGCTGGCGACCGCGCATGAAGGAAGAATCCTGCGCGAGGGCGTGCGGCTCGCGATCTGTGGTCGTCCGAACGCCGGAAAATCGAGCCTCTTGAATCGCCTGCTCGGCTACGAGCGCGCAATCGTGAGTCCGACCCCCGGAACGACCCGGGATACCATCGAGGAGGTTTTGAATCTGCGCGGGATTCCTTTCCGCGTGGTGGATACCGCCGGGCTGCGCGAGACTCCGGACGCGATCGAGCGCGAGGGCGTGCGGCGCGCACGCGAGGTCGTGGAAGCGGCGGACATCGTGCTTCGCGTCATCGACTCCACGGAGACGGAGGCGCTCGACGATCCTTCAGCCGCGCCGGGGGAGATTTTGGTGATGAATAAATCCGACCTGAATCCCTTTGCGAAAAATCACGCCGGAGCCGCGATTCCCATCTCGTGCGCGACTGGGGATGGAATCGAAAAGCTGATCGATCTCATTTCCGACCGCGTGCGCGAGGGACAACCCATGGGCGACTCGCTGGCGGCGATAAATGCGCGGCATCAAGCCTGCCTCTGCCGGGCCGAGACAACCATGAACGCGGCTATCGAGCAATTCGATGCCGGCATGGAACCCGAATTCGTGGCGGTGGATTTGCGCGCGGCGCTCGACGCGGCCGGAGAAGTTGTCGGCGTGGTGGACACGGACGACATTCTTGGCCGGATCTTCGGTTCGTTTTGCATCGGAAAATGAATCTCTACGAAATCCTCAAGCCCCTGCTGTTTCGGCTCGATGCGGAAGCGGCGCATCATTTCGCAATCGGCGGATTGGAAACCGCGCCCCCGTTTCTCCTGCGGGCAATTTTCGGCGACGCGCCCATGCTGGAGCGGCGGGTTTGCGGATTGAAGTTCAGAAACCCGGTCGGACTGGCCGCCGGCATGGACAAGAATGCGGTGGCTCTTCCGGCTTGGGAGGCGATGGGATTCGGCTTCGCCGAAGTAGGAACGCTCACGGCGAAGGCGCAACCGGGAAATCCGCAGCCGCGACTGTTTCGTTATCCGGAATTGCAGGCGCTGATCAATCGGATGGGCTTCAACAACCATGGCGCGGATGTCGTGGCAGCGCGCCTGGATCGGCTTAAAGCCTCCGGCCGCTGGCCGCGCATTCCGGTCGGAATCAATCTCGGGAAGTCGAAGGTCACGGAGCTGGCGGACGCGCCGGCGGATTATCTGCACAGCTATCGCGCGCTGCTGCCATACGGCGACTATTTCGTCGTGAACGTGAGTTCGCCGAACACGCCGGGATTGCGCGAACTGCAGGACAAGGACGCGCTGGCCGGGATCGTGCGCACGCTGCGCGACCACGACGCCGCCAAGCCGCTCTTCGTGAAAATCGCGCCCGACCTCAACCCGCCGCAACTCGACGCAATTCTCGCCTTGGTCGAGTCGGAAAATATCTCCGGACTCATCGCCACGAACACGACGCTCGATCATTCGGCGATTCCGCAAGGACGGGACGAAACCGGCGGATTAAGCGGCGCGCCGCTGCGCTGCCGCGCGAATGAAGTGGTTCGCATTCTTTGCGCGGGGACCAGGCGCCCCGTGATCGCATCGGGCGGCATCATGAGCGGCGAGGACGCGCGAGCCCGCTTCGCCGCCGGCGCGGCGCTGGTGCAGATTTACACGGGATTCGTGTATCGCGGACCGGCATTGATCCGGGAAATTGCCCGGACTTGAGGCTTTCCGCGCTAAAAATCCTGTCAATCCGGCGAATCTTGTAAATCCTGTTCAGTTCTCACTCATGACCGACTGGAAATCCACCACCCTCACGCTTGGCCATTCGCCCGATCCGGACGACGCCTTCATGTTTTACGCCATGGCCGAGGAGCAGATCGACATGCGCGGCTATAAATTCCAGCACATCCTGCAGGATATCCAGACGCTCAACGAGCGGGCGACCCGCGGCGAGTTGCACATCACGGCCGTTTCGATTCACGCGCTGGCCTACGTGCTCGACAAATACGCACTGCTGCCGAGCGGCGCGAGCATGGGTGATGGCTACGGTCCGATGTTCATCGTAAATGCCGGAAAAGGCCTGCCGTCGGACGCGACGGACGACGAGCGCAAGGAATGGCTGCGCGGGCAGAAAATCGCGATCCCGGGCAAAATGACGAGCGCGTTCCTCGCGGCGCAGATTTTTCTCGGCAAGGATTTCGAATATGCCGTGGTGCCGTTCGACGAGATCTTCGACGCGGTGCGCAATGGCGATGTCGATGCCGGTCTCATCATTCACGAAGGCCAGATCACGTATGCGCGCGACGGCTTCGAGCTGGTGCTCGACCTCGGCGTGTGGTGGAAAGCGCGCACGGGCGGCCTGCCTCTCCCGCTGGGCGGAAACGTGGTGCGGAAAGACATTCCCCCCGCGGTTCGCAAGGAATTATCCGACGTGCTCTACGAAAGCATCGCCTATGGTTTGAAACACCGCGCTCCGGCCATCACGCACAGCATGCAACATGCGCGCGGCCTGGATACGGCGCTCGCGGATGAGTTCATCGGCATGTATGTGAACGATCTCACACTCGACTATGGCGATCGCGGACGTGAGGCCATCCGCCGCTTTCTCGCGGAGGCGCATGAAGCCGGCTTGATCCCGCATCCCGTCGAGCTGGAATTCGTCGAGTAGGCGCAGCGCGGAGAAAATCTTCCTCTTCCTCTTAATCTTCCTCCTCCGCTCAATAGAGGAAGAGGAAGCGGAAGATTAAAAGGAAGAGAACTGCCGCTATTGCGGTTTTTGCGCGACCTTCTCGGTCGCGGCATCGATCTTCACGAGCAACGCTTTGTTTCCCGAATCGAGCTGGGCCGCTTTCTGCCAATAGAGCACGGCCTCGGCGGTGCGGTTCAGCGCGCGATAAGTGTCGCCGACGTGCTCGAAGATCACGGAGTCCGGTTCGGGCAAGGCTTTCGACGCCCGCAAAAGCTCGGCCAGGGCCGCATCATATCGGCCGCTCTGGTAATGGCACCAGCCGAGGCTGTCGATATACGATGCGTTGTCGGGATCGAAAGTCAGCGCCTTGCGAATGAGACTTTCGGCCTCCGCAAGATTTTGTTTTTGCTCGACCCACATGTATCCGAGCGCGTTGTAGGCTTCGGGATTTTTCGGATCGAGCTCGATGGATTTTTGGAACAGATCAGCGGCCTTGACCAACCGGCCAGCCTGCTGCGCGGCGCAGCCGTAATCGAAATAAAACAGGCCGTTGAGCAGCTTGGGATCGATCGCCGCCGCCTCGACGAGGGCTTGTTCGAAGGTGCGCATGGCTTCGTCATTGTGTTTCGCAGCCGCGAGGGCGCGCGCTTCGATGTAGGTAAAAAAGGGAGACTGCGGGAAAAGTTTTCGCGCATCAGCGGCCCGGGCAATGGCGGAGTCGATGCGACCGGTGCGAAGCAGCAGCAGCAGCAGATCGTGGTGGCGGAGGGGGTTTGTCTTGTCGATGATGAGCGCCTGCTCGACCCGCGTGAGCGCCTTCTCGTGATCGCCACGTTCTTCGTAAAGGCGATAAAGCTGGTCGTAGGCCTGCAGCGCGAGAGGATTCCCGGCGACGATTTTTTCCAGCACGGGAATCGCCTCTTCCTTGCGACCGAGCTCGATGAGCGCGCCGGCGAGTTTTTCGTTGAGGTTCGGCAGGGCGGGTTTGAGCGCGGCGGCTTTTTGGTAATAACCGGCGGCTTGGGAGTATTGCCGATTGAGCAAGTAAAAGTCGGCGATGCGGACGAGCGTCTCGCCATCCCGCGCGGAGGCTTTGGCGGCCTTGTCCAGGCACACGGTTAATTTGGCGGCGGTTTTCGAGTCCGCAAAGGCGTCGCCCTCATTCGAGTTTGCGATGAACTCGGCGAGCTGCAGCCAGAAGTTGGCGTTGTCGGTCTTCGCACGGAGCGCACGGTCGAGCGCTTTGGCGCAGCCGGCGGCATCGCCCTGATATTGCGCGATTTCCCAGAGCGATTCGTAGGCGGCGAAGCGGCCGGGATCGGACTTCAGCGCCGACTCCGCGTAACGCGTGGCGAGATCGGGCTTGTTGAGGTGCCGCAGATAGATCGAGGAAAGCGCAAGCGCGGGCTCGGGGGCTTCGGGCTTCGCCTTGATGGTGTCCTTGAGAATTCCGATCGCCTCGGTGGTTTCCCCCCGGCGCACGTAATCGTAAGCGACTTCGATGGCCAGCTTCTTATAGCCGGGATCGAGATCGAGCACCTGTCGATAGCTCTCGATCGCTTTTTCGGGACCGTCGCTTTCCTCCAGGAGAACACCGGTCACAAAACGCGCCATCGCCTCGGCCTGATTCTCCCCCTTCGCGTCGAGATGATAAGGCACGATGGTGCGCTCCCCATCGTCGGGCAGATAATCGCTCTCGCTGGCGGCGAGAAAATGCAAACCCGCGGCTGTCGGCAGAATCAGCGCGGCCAGCCATCGGAAGGATGGCAGCGCACCGAAACCGACCGCGGTTTTCATGCGGTCACGATAGCCGCTACGACTTGTAGCGCAACCGCTTCTTGTGGCGGTTGAGTTTCATGCGCTTGCGGCGCTTGTGTTTGGCGATTTTAGCCTTTCTCTTCTTCTTAAGCGAACCCATGCAATACTTCTAGTAAACGACTTTGTTCAGGGGGTATTCGATGATGCCTTCTGCTCCCAGCAGCTTCAGCTTCGGTATGATTTCCCTGACGGTCTTTTCATCAATAACGGTTTCCACTGCAACCCAGGTCTCCTGAGCCAGAGGCGAAACTGTAGGATTTCGTAGCGCGGGCAGGGTCTCAAGCAAATTCTTCAGATTCGCCGCGGGAAGATTCATCTTGAGCCCCACGAGATCGCGGGCGGCAAGCGCGCCTTTCAGCAATAAAACGAGCGTGTCCATCTTGCCGCGCTTCCACGGATCGACGGCGGCGGCGGAGTTCGCAATGAAGGCGGGGAAAGACTCCAGGAGCGTTTCGACGATGCGGAGTTTGTTCGCGCGGAGCGAGGATCCGGTCTCGGTGATGTCCACGATGGCATCGACGAGATCGGGCACTTTCACCTCCGTGGCGCCCCAGGAAAATTCCACCTCGACCGGCACGCCCCGCGATTCGAAAAACCGCTTCGTCAGGCCCACGGCCTCGGTCGCGACGCGTTTGCCGGCGAGATCTTCGATCGTGCGAAACGGGGAATCCTCGGGAACGACAAGCACCCAGCGGGTGGGATTCGAGCTCGCCTTGCTGTAAGCCAGCTTGGCGAGTTGCTCGACCTGTGAGTTGTTCTCCGCGACCCAATCCGTGCCCGTGATGCCGCAATCGAGAAACCCCTGCTCCACGTAGCGGCTGATCTCCTGGGCGCGCAGCAGACGCACCTCCAGCTCGGGATCGTCCATGGTGGGGCGATACGAACGCTTCGAGCCCGAAAGCGCGAAACCGGCTTTCGCGAATAAATCAATCGTCGCGTCGAACAGGCTGCCGGACGGCAGGCCGATGGTGAGAACTTTACTCATGGCAAGGGCTGCGGAGCTTAACAGGCGCCGCCCCGACTGCAAGCGGGGAGCGGCGCATGCTCTTCCTCTTAATCTTCCACTTCCTCCTCCCGAACACGCAAGAAAGGGGAGGAAGATTAAGAGGAAGCGGAAGAGGAGGATTTTTTCTATTCCCAGACGATCTGTCCGCGCCGGCGCATGAGGACACTGCCCTCGGGCACGGGCACGTTGGCATCCGACGGATCGACCGGCACTTCGATGATGGTGGCCACGGGATATCGCGTGCGGGCGATACTCCCGGGAGCCATGTCCACCTCGGTCTCGATGGCTCGCACAATGTCCCGCGGGAAGCGGAGAAAAGATTGCGCGTAGTTCATTGATTGGAATTTCCCCGGGACGGCCACCGTCGACAGCCAGATGAGACATGCACCAAGAAGCGCTCCGGAGAATGCGCCCGCCACGAGGCCGAGCAGATTGTCCAAATAATTTCGCTGCACCCCTTGAAAAATCTGCGCCTTCGCATTGACGACCACGCCAGCCACCACGCTCGCGACCGCAAACAACACAACGAACGCTCCGATCGCGACCCAGCGCGGATCGAAGGTCAGCGAATCGACAAGCCGCTCCGTGCAGGGTTGCCAATAGCGAATGGCCACGAGCATGCCGAAAAAAATCATCAGCAACTGGCGGACCTCGAAGGAAGCGCCGTAGCGGCATCCCAGCCAACCGCGATAGAGAATGGGGATCGCCGCCAGGGCGAGCAGGGCCAGGTCAGAATAGTTCATGATGATCTGCCGGGCTCCCTCATGAGGCCCGGAGCACTTCCTCCACGGTGGTAATGCCCTGAAGCACTTTTTCCGCTCCGTCATAGCGGTAGCTGCGGAATCCGCTCTCCGTGGCCATCTGGCTCAGCGCATCCTCATCCTGCCCCTCGCCAAATGCGCGGCGGAATTCCTCGTCGAGCACGAGCAATTCGAAGATGCCCGTGCGGCCGCGAAAGCCCGTGCCGTGGCAGGCATCGCAACCTTGGGCCGCATGGAGCGGCACGCCGGCATCGAAGGTGAAGCCGATGCTTTCGAGCTCGTTGCCCACGGCGGGATATTCGCGGCGGCAATCCGGGCACAGGACGCGCACCAGCCGCTGCGCGAGCACCATGAGCAATGCAGAGGCGACCTGGTAGCGCTCGATGCCCATGTCTTGAAGGCGCGTGACCGTGCCGATCGCGTCTTTCGTATGCAGCGAACTGAACACGAGATGGCCGGTGAGCGCGGCACGCAGGGCGACGCCCGTGGCTTCCGCGTCGCGCATCTCGCCGACCAGGATGACGTCGGGATCCTGTCGGAGAATGGAACGCAGTCCGGCCTCGTAGGTAATGTTCGCGCGGACGTTCACGGCGATCTGCGTGGCGCCGGGCAGCTCGTACTCGACCGGATCCTCGATCGTCATGATATTCAGGCTCGATCCGTCGAGCTGGCGAAGCGCGGCGTAAAGCGTGGAGGTTTTTCCCGAGCCGGTCGGGCCGGTCGCGAGGATCATCCCGTTGCGCGAGTTGATCACGCGCTGGAACTGGGCGATCATTTCGGCCGACATGCCGAGCGCGTTGAGGTCGTAAACGCCGCTGTGCGCATCGAGCACGCGGATGACGACCTTTTCGCCGTAGATCGAGCTCGCGGTGGCCACGCGAAAATCCACTTCGCGGCCGTCGGAACTCACGCGGAATTTTCCATCCTGCGCCTTGCGCTTTTCCGCAATGTCGATTTCCGCGAGCGATTTGATGGCCGTCACCACACGAAGCCCGTCGCTCGATGAAAAGCTCATGCGCTCGTGCATGATGCCGTCGAGCCGGAATCGCACCCGGTAGCAATCGCTCGCCGGCTCGATGTGAATGTCGCTCGCCTCTTCGAGCAGCGCCTCCTCGAGCACCTCGCTCGCGTTGTCGAGGCCGGAGGCCACCTCGCCGTCGCCTTTCAGCGCGATGGATTTCCGGTCGGTGTCGAGAAACGTGAGCCCTTTGCGCGTGGCGCCCTTGCGCGCCACATGCTCGGCGGGGTCGAACTTCGGAGTCGTGAAGGGAAATGGCAGCCCCGTCCCGCTCTGCACCCC